>JBGTCM010000416.1:0-4531 GCA_041748795.1 Pyrinomonadaceae bacterium | reverse complement strand
GCGGCTTGACGCCGCTTTTCGCTGACAATTAGTAAACATCCGAAAGCCAAAAGCGGCGTCAAGCCGCCGCGCTCCAAAAATCATGAGTGATTGGATAGGACTAGGTGTTATCGGTTTCCTGATTCTGTGCGGGTTGTTTGGCCTGTGGTATATCGCCAGGCCTTACGAGGTCAGCGTCGACGAGTTTGAAAAGCGCGCGGCAGAGGCGCCGAGTTTGCTGAGCGCAGGTTTTGCTGGATTGCAAAAAATTCTTGACCCCGCCGCCAGGAAAGCGATTGAAGCGCAGGAGGATTTCAAACAAGGCCGCTTTGACGCCGAGCAGGCAAAGGGTGACGGACCAGACGCAGGAGACGAGGGAGAAGAAGACGGCAGTAGGCAGGAGGCAGGAGCCGAGTGAAAGAGGCGTCTCCTTGGAGTGCGGCGGCCTGGCGCCGCAACCTCGGCCACAGGCGCTCGAACATAGACGTTTTTGGGGAGAGATCAAGCGATGACTAAATACATTTTTGTAACAGGTGGCGTCGTTTCCAGTTTGGGAAAAGGCTTGGCTGCATCTTCTATCGGCTGCCTGTTGGAGGCGCGAGGTCTCAAGGTGGCGCTGATAAAGCTGGATCCTTATATCAATGTCGATCCCGGTACGATGTCCCCGTTTCAACACGGAGAGGTCTTTGTCACTGACGACGGCGCTGAAACCGATCTCGACCTGGGCCACTACGAACGCTTCACTCACGCACGACTCTCGCAGGCAAACAATTGGACCACCGGCCGAATTTATCTATCCGTGATCGAGAAGGAGCGCCGCGGCGACTACCTCGGCAAGACCATCCAGGTGATTCCTCATGTCACCAATGAAATTAAGGACGCAGTGCGCGCCGTTGCCGAAAAGGACAAGCCAGACGTGGTCATTGTTGAAATAGGCGGCACTGTTGGCGACATCGAATCGTTGCCATTTCTCGAAGCGATCCGCCAAATGGGAAATGAAGAAGGCGCGGGCAACACGCTTTACGTTCACGTAACGTTAGTGCCGTTTATCGCCGCAGCTGGAGAATTGAAAACGAAACCCACGCAGCACTCCGTTCGCGATCTCCGGGAAATCGGTATCGCTCCCGACATTCTTCTATGCCGCTCCGAACGCCCTCTGTCTTACGACCTGCGATCCAAGATTGCGCTTTTCTGTAACGTCAAAGAGTCAGCGGTGATCAGCGCGCAGGACGTGGACACGATTTACGACGTCCCCCTCGCGTTTCACGAGCAAGGCCTCGATGAATTGATCGTAACTCAACTCGGATTGGGCGCGCGGGCGTCTCAGTCAGACCTGGTCCAATGGCGTGATCTGGTGGGCACAATTCGCGAGCCGTCTGGCGGAGACACACGAATCGCAATTGTGGGTAAGTATGTCGAGCTGGAGGATTCTTATAAATCGTTGAGAGAAGCGCTGACACATGGCGGCGTGTCAAACAATCTCCGCGTGGGAGTCAAATGGATAGAGTCTGAGGATTTGATGGAAGACGACTATGAATCACGCCTACGCGATTTCGATGCGATTCTTGTCCCCGGCGGCTTTGGTAAACGGGGTACAGCCGGAATGATTCGCGCCATCACATATGCGCGCAAGAGCGGCACCCCCTATTTTGGCATTTGCCTGGGAATGCAGACGGCGTGCATTGAGTATGCGCGAACTGTTTGTGGGCTCAAGGATGCTGACTCCACGGAGTTTGATGGAGAAACTCCTTACCCTGTGATCTTCAAGCTGCGAGACCTGGTTGATGTTGAAGAGTTGGGCGGAACGATGCGGCTGGGCGCGTGGCCTTGTAATCTCATTGAGGGGTCACTCGCGAAAGAAGTTTATACAACTGAAGAAATCAGCGAGCGCCATCGGCATCGATATGAATTTAATCCGGAATTCCGCGAGACGCTCGAACGCGCGGGATTGGTCTTTAGCGGGGTTTCACCTGATGGCAAGTTTGTCGAGATGGTGGAGCTGCCTCGCGATATTCATCCGTGGTTTCTCGGTTGTCAGTTTCATCCGGAATACAAGTCAAAGCCGTTGGACGCGCACCCTTTGTTCGCTTCTTTTGTTAAGGCGGCTTACGAGAACCGCTTGCGAAATGAAACGTCGATGGATAAGAACGGCGAGACTGAGATTTCAGTCCCCGAAAGAGCAAGCGTTACCAGTGCCGACTAAGCGCGAAGCGCCACGCTCCCGACCTAAAGCATCATCCGCAGATTACGCAGATTACGTGAATCCAGAACGAACTTAACTGTATAGGCCCGTCTTTGTTTTAAATCTGTGAAATCCGCGGAATCTGCGGATAGTTTTACCTCTCAGTGCATCTAACTCGTTTTTGCGGGATAATTCTCCCGCTTCTCTCCATACGTTAACTTATGCTTCATTGCCCCACATGCGGACGGCACTATTCAACTGACTTCGAGGTGTGTCCGGAGGACCACTCGCCGTTGCAAGCCGACGCAACAGTGAACGAAGCTGCGGTAACCGATCCTTTAGTTGGCCACACCCTCGATGAAAAGTATCGGCTGGAGGAACGTCTCGGCGTAGGCGGCATGGGCACGGTTTACCGCGCGCGTCATCTCTTGATCGATAGACCAGTCGCAGTGAAAGTCCTCAACCAACGTTTCGTGGAAGACGAGGCTGCGCGCACCAGGTTTAGCCGGGAGGCCAGGGCCTGTGGCCGCCTGCAACATGCAAACGCCGTCACCGTTACAGACTTCGGCCAGTCAAATGATGGATATGTCTACCTTGTTATGGAGTTGCTGGAAGGCCGGACACTCCGCGAGGTGCTTGCGAAAGAAGCCCCACTTGATCCCGCGCGCGCCGTGTCGTTGATGTTGCAGATCTCCGCTGCCGTCGCAGCCGCGCATGAAGCTGGAATTATCCATCGTGACCTTAAGCCGGCGAACGTTTTCATAGTTCAGCGCGCTGACGTGCCGGCTGTAGTGAAGGTCCTTGATTTTGGTATTGCAAAACTCGCGGCAGACTCTCTTGACGAAGATGACCGGATGACGTTGACGCAGTTTGGCGCGATGATCGGTACGCCGCGTTACATGTCCCCCGAACAGTGTGACGGCGCAGAGCTGACACCCGCCGCAGACGTCTACAGTCTCGGTGTCATGCTCTACGAGATGCTTACTGGCGCGGTACCGTTCAGCGGCTCGACGCCGTTGGCGATTGCGATGAAGCACACCTCCGAACTTCCGCGAAGCCCTCGGGAAATCGTCGCCTCGATCCCACCGGCCCTCGAAGAACTTGTGCTTCACACATTGGAAAAGAATCCGCAGAATCGGCCACCGGATGCGGACGCTTTTGGACGCGAATTGCTGGAGACGGCCGATCGATTGGGACTTGAACATGCGGCTATTGCAAGTAGTCCAAACATGGCGGCCTTGCGAAACGTCGGAACAGAATCGCCATCCGGGCGTCTGGTGATAGACATTTCGCGCTTACGCGAAAGTATGGCGGTTGGCCCGGACATTAATGAAGTAACAGTCGTCCGCCCCACAGGCTTAGCCTCGGCCGAGAAATCTGTCGCTGTCGCCGCCGAGGCATCGCTGTTGGCTAAGCCTTCGTTTTGGAGACGAACCGTGCCGCTGGGTCGCTCTTTCACGTCAAAGCAACAACTGGCGGCATTGACAGTGATCATCGCAGCGGCGTTGTTAGTCGGCGCTACCCTGGCACTTCGATTTAGTAACTCGTCGCCGGCAACTAACGCCATAGTCGTTGCCACCCCAACTCCGACGCCCACGCCGTCTCCTACGCCATCGCCGACACCAACGCCTCAACGGGTAGCTCGGCCGTCGCCGACGCCGAAGAAACAATCGAAGGGTGGTTTCGTGAACAAGGTTAAGCGTATATTGAAAAACCCATTCTAGTGGCCATGACTGCGGACAGCATGACAGACAATCAAACGAAACCCTTTCAAGTCGGGAACACGACATTTGGCGATGGACGGTTAACGATCATCGCGGGACCCTGTGTGATCGAGTCGCGCGAGCATGCCTTAATGATGGCGCGTGAATGTTCATCGCGAGCTCGCAAAGCTGGACTCGACTTCGTCTACAAGTCTTCCTTTGATAAAGCGAACCGTTCATCGTTGCAGAGTTTCCGCGGCCTGGGCATGGATGCCGGTCTCGAGGTTTTGCGTGAGGTTAAGGAACAGGTTGGCGTGCCAGTGCTGACGGACATTCACGAGGTTTCCCAGGTTGGACCAGTAGGCGAAGTAGCAGACATACTTCAAATCCCTGCGTTTCTCTCGAGGCAAACTGACCTGGTATTGGAAGCAGCGAGATCCGGGAGAGCGGTCAACATCAAGAAGGGGCAGTTTCTCGCGCCACTCGATGCGCGCAACCTGGTGGATAAAGCGCGCGCGGTAGGCTGTGAACGATTGCTGCTCACCGAGCGAGGGGTTAGTTTTGGTTACAATAACCTGGTGGTAGATATGCGATCGTTTCCCATCATGCGTGAATTTGGAGTGCCGGTGGTGTTTGATGTGACCCATTCACTGCAGCTTCCGGGTGG
>JBGTCM010000415.1:0-5194 GCA_041748795.1 Pyrinomonadaceae bacterium | reverse complement strand
CTGACGATCACCAATCTTCTGTTTGTGGGTATCGGACTGTGGGGTGTCAACATTCCCGTCGCCTGGGGAATGGACATCCTGAATTTCGTCTGGTGGATCGGCATCGGCCACGCCGGCACGTTGATATCGGCGATCCTGCTGCTGCTGCGACAGAAATGGCGAACTTCAATCAACCGATTTGCTGAAGCAATGACTTTGTTTGCGGTGGCCCAGGCCGGCATGTATCCGATCATGCACTTAGGCCGGCCCTGGCTCGCTTACTGGCTGTTTCCATATCCCAACACGATGGGCATTTGGCCACAGTTTCGCAGCCCTTTGATGTGGGACGTATTTGCTGTTTCCACATACGCCACCGTGTCGGCGCTGTTTTGGTTTGTCGGTCTCATACCCGACTTCGCCACGTTACGCGATCGCGCGCGCAGTAAGCCCTGGCAGATTCTCTACGGCCTTCTTGCGATGGGTTGGCGTGGCTCCGCGCGCCACTGGCATCGCTATGAAATGGCGTATCTGCTTCTGGCAGGACTGGCCACACCGCTCGTGCTTTCAGTGCACACCATCGTCAGTCTCGACTTCGCGGTCGGCGTCATACCCGGCTGGCACGCGACGATGTTTCCGCCTTACTTCGTCGCCGGTGCTATCTACGCAGGCTTTGCCATGGTGCTGTTGTTGACGATTCCTTTGCGCAAGCTTTACGGCCTGCAAGGTTTCATCACCATGCGCCATATGCACAACATGGCGAAAGTGATGCTGGCCACAGGTTTGATTGTCGGCTACGGCTACGTGATGGAGGCGTTCTTCGGCTGGTACAGCGGAAACCGCTACGAGCGCTATATGGTCTGGAACCGCATGCATGGTCCATACGCGGGATATTACTGGGCGCTGATCATTTGCAACATCGTGACCCCGCAGTTTCTCTGGATTAAGAAGGTCCGCTCGAACCTTTTGGTGCTGTGGTTGATATGCATCGTGGTCAGCATCGGGATGTGGCTCGAGCGCTTTGTGATCGTGGTGACCAGCCTGCATCGCGATTTCGTGCCTTCCTCGTGGGGCATGTATCAGCCTTCGGTGTGGGACTGGACCATGTTCCTCGGCACCATCGGATTTTTCTTTACGCTGCTGTTTCTGTTTATCCGCTTCCTGCCGATCATTTCGATTTTCGAGATGCGCACGATTTTGCCGGAAGCGGAAGTTGAAGAGTAATTGGGGGCAGTAGCCCGACCGTAAGGGAGGGCGTGTCCGACAGCTTGTGAGAGGTACGCCCTTCCTTACGGTCGGGCTACTGCCCCGTCGGATTAAACATGGCGGAAGACGACGACAAACAAGAGCCCTGGGAGCACGACCTTGAGGACTCGGAGCCGTTCCATCATGAGGCCGTAGTGCCGGCACATGTTCGCCGGCGTAATGTGCCGCCGCTCTATGGAATCATGGCGGAATTCGACAACCCGTCCGATCTGGTTTCGGCGGCGCGTGCAACCTATGCAGCGGGATATCGCAGAATCAATGGTTACTCGCCGTACCCGATTGAAGAACTGAGCGAGGCGATTGGATTCACGCGCACCAGTTTGCCGCTCATCGTTTTGATTGGCGGCATACTGGGCGGGGTCGGCGGATTTTTCATGCAGTATTGGATGGAAGTGATCGATTATCCGCTGAATGTCGGCGGCAAGCCGTACAACAGTTGGCCGGCGTTTATCCCGATCACGTTTGAGACGACGGTTTTGTGTGCTGCGTTTGCGGCGGTATTCGGGATGTTGGCTTTGAACAAATTGCCGCAACCCTATCATCCGGTTTTCAACGCACCGAACTTTGCGCTGGCGACGCGCGATCGCTTCTTCCTCGTAATTGAAGCGAACGACCCAATGTTCAAGCACGACGAAGCGACGCAGTTTATGAAGACCCTCGGGGGCAGGGAAGTTATTGATGTTGAAGTGTAGAAACCAGGAGCGAGGAGGCAGGAGGCAGGATGCAGGATCTTTGCGTCTGGGGTTCGATCTCTGTCGCTCCCGATCGTTCTCCTGCCTCCTGCTGTCTGCCTTCTGCCTTCTGGCCGCGACCGGCTGCCGGATGGACATGCAAGATCAACCGAAGATGAAGCCCTACCGTTCGTCATCCTTCTTTGACGACGGGTTGTCGTCGCGGCCGCTGGTTGCTGGAACCGTGCCGCGCGGATTTCTCAAGGCAGACACCGAATATTTCACCGGGAAGAAGGCAGGCAGGGCAAACACCGGCGGGTCCGCACTTCCTACTGGCCCACAACCTTCAGCACAACCTTCCGTCCAAACTTTAGTGAGCTCAACAGCTCCTTCGGGCCCGGTACCTACCGGTGCTGCCGCCTATCCTGACGACGTTGAAGTGTTTCCGATTCCAGTGACCAGGGAGATGGTCACGCGGGGCAAGGAGCGTTACGAGATTTTCTGTTCGGCGTGTCACGGACCGACTGGCGACGGCGACGGAATGATTGTCAGACGCGGGTTTCGCCGGGCCGCATCATTTAACGATGATCGTTTGAGGCAAGCGCCGGTGGGCCACTACTTCGACGCCGTTACCAACGGCTGGGGCGCGATGCCGAGCTACGCGCCGCAAATTCCCGTGCAGGATCGTTGGGCCATCATTGCCTACATAAGAGCCCTGCAACTGAAGAGTGAAATGCAGACGCCAACTCAGGCTGCCGTCCCAGCTACTTCAGCAACACCGGAAGGAGGGCGGCACCAGTGAAGGCTACCTCCTACAATCCGCCCGCCGGCTTGAAGCGCTTCCAGCAGATAGCGTTCGCTGTCGGGGCTCTATTCGTAGCGCTGTTGATGGTGGGCTATCTCTTGGATCGTGACCAGTTTTTCCACTCGTACTTGTTTGCGTTCTCTTTTTGGATAGGAATTTCAGTAGGCTCGCTTGCGCTGTTAATGTTGCAGCATTTGTCAGGTGGAGGTTGGGGCCTGGTTATTCGCCGGGTGTTGGAAGCGGCTACGCAAACTCTTCCGTTAATGGCAGTCCTCTTTGTGCCTGTGCTTCTCGGCGCGCATTCGATCTACAGCTGGACGCATCCAGAAGAGATTGCCAGGCATCCGGTGCTGGCGCTCAAGACGAAGTATTTGAACTTGCCGTTCTTCAGTGTTCGGTCTGCAATCTACTTCGCCGTCTGGATCCTTTTAGCTTATCTGCTGACGCGTTGGTCCGCGCTACAGGACCAGACCGCCGATCGTCAGTACACGAAGAAGATGCGCCTGCTGAGTGGTCCCGGCATGGTGCTGCTGGTTTTCACCGTCACCTTTGGATCAATAGACTGGTTTATGTCGCTCGATCCGGAATGGTATTCGACTATTTACGGTTTGATCTTTGTAGCCTCATGGGCCGTCAGTGCGCTGGCGTTTGTTATCGCTGTTTTAGGAACGCTGTCAAAGCATGAGCCGGCGAGTAATTTCGTGGCCCAGCTTCATTTTCACGATCTCGGGAAACTGCTACTGGCGCTGGTCATGCTCTGGACCTACTTTTCGTTCTCGCAATTTCTGATCATCTGGTCGGGGAATCTACCAGAAGAAATCCACTGGTACATACCGAGGACGCACGGCGGCTGGGGCGCGATCGCTCTGTTTGTCGTGATACTCCATTTTGCTTTTCCGTTTCTGTTTTTGTTATCGAGAAATTTTAAACGCGACTCCGGCAAGCTGGTTTCGATAGCGATCCTGATCCTGATAATGCGTTTGTTTGATTTGTTGTGGACGATAGCGCCGTCGTTCACGGGGGAGCACTTTAATGTGAGTTGGATGGACATTGTGGCGCCGATTGGAATGGGCGGGTTGTGGTTAGCGTTCTTTACCTGGAGGCTGAGTAAGCGGCCGCTGATTCCGATAAATGATCCACAGTTTGAAACTGTACTGGAGCAGAAACACGCGCACGCCGGGCATTAATTTGTAGGGGCGCCACTCCGTGGGCGCCCCGTCGCTCCGAAAGACGGGGTGATACCCCAGTACATGAGTCGGGCGGAAAACGGGGTGCCCACGGAGTGACACCCCTACAATCCGGCGCACGCGCAGGCTGGTCACAAAGTTGAGCTATGGCTAGAGGGAAACACAACGGAAACGGTCACGGGCATCAGACTGAGACGCCTGACGTGTCGCACATCAAGAACATCGATGTGACGCATGAAGCGAGCGACGTCAGCATCAGCGGCATTCTCAAGTTTGTCGTGGGACTGACCGTGTTTGGGGGAATCGTTTCGGTACTGATGTGGGGACTCTTCATATTTCTAAATGCTCAGGAAGAGAAGAAGGAGACGCAGCCTGGACCAATGGCCATGTCGAAAGAGGAGCGATTGCCGCCTGAGCCGCGACTGCAATCTGCTCCCGGCTTTGGGGTGAAGATGGAAAACGGCCAATGGGTGCCACTCGAAAACAGGGAACCGCAAGCCGAATTTCGTGTTTTGCATGAACAGTGGCAACAGAAGTTGAACTGTAAAGGTCCGGCCTCAAACGACCATTCAGCGAAACCCGGTGATCCTGTGGTGCAGGCGACGGATCACGCTGCGCCGGCGGCAGATCATGGAGAATCGAGCCGATCGCCAGCGCCATGTATTCCGATTGACGAGGCCATTCAGAAACTGATTGAGAAGGGTTTGCCATCCAGGGCTAACCCTATGGCTACGGAGGGCATCGCTCTGCCGACGGCTGCGAGCTCGGGACGGGTGACGAGCGGAGGAAGACCGTAGGCAGAAGGCAGAAGGCAGAAGGCAGAAGGCAGAAGGCAGAAGGCAGAAGGCAGAAGGCAGAAGGCAGAAGGCAGAAGGCAAATGCAGAAAGCGGCAGGCATAAAGACTAGTCAAAAGTTTGTCCCGAGGATGCTACGCGCTCGCCGTCTGTGGTCTGCCTGCTTTCTGCCTTCTGCTTTTTGCCTTCTGCTTTTTGCCTTCTGCCTTCTGTCCGCTCCGCGGACGCAGGCCCAGGTGCCCAAGGGGAACTCGCCGCTTTACAGCTCACGTCCCTATGAGGCGCGAGCCCCGAGCGGACTGCCGAAGGCGCTCAATGGAGTCGGCATCGAGCAAAAGCTGAACGGTCAGCTGCCACTCGATCTCGTGTTCCGAAATGAAAAAGGCGAGACCGTAAAACTTGGCGATTACTTCGGCAAGAAGCCCGTAATGTTGTCGCTGGTCTATTACGAGTGTCCGATGCTTTGCAATCAGGTGCTCAATGGAATGGTCACG
>JBGTCM010000414.1:0-24083 GCA_041748795.1 Pyrinomonadaceae bacterium | reverse complement strand
GACTGTGAGGCATTCTATGGGCCGCTTAGTGAACGGTCAAGCTTGCCTAAGCCAGCGCTCAAGGAAGGTTCGCATCGCTGCAACCGCTTGTGCTCGGTGACTAATTCTGTTCTTTACAGCAACAGGCAACTCCGCGAGCGACAGCTCATGGCCAATTGGGACGAACACCGGATCGTAACCAAATCCATTTAAGCCCCGAGGTTCCTTCGCAATCTGACCTTCGATGTTTGCCTTCGTAACCCTCAGTATTCCTGGTTCATCGTTGCGTTCCTGTTGCGGGTGTGCCCAGCCTGCAAGCGTCAAACAGCACACGAATCTGGCAGTCCGCGGCTCATTCTGCTTTTGATCCAGAGCCGACAACAGTTTCGTAGTCCGAGCACTATCCGAGGCGAAGTCGCCACCATATCGTGCAGACAATGGACCTGGCATGCCACCCAGGGCATCCACTTCAAGGCCTGAGTCATCAGCTAGCGTTACTAAGCCGGTCGACTTGGCGTAGGTCAGGGCTTTCAAGGCGGAGTTCTCTTCATAGGTCTCGCCTACTTCATCAACAATAGGAATGTTGGGAAAGTCAGTGAGGCTCCGCACGATAATGCGCAAGCCACGCAGCAGGGTCTTAATCTCACGAATTTTCCCCGGATTTCGCGTCCCGATAACAGCTTCCAATTGTGCAGTGTCAGCCATACCTATCGCGGTGGGGAACCTCGTGGTCCACGTTCATCTGGGATCAGTAAAGGAAGAAGCGTGCTGAACTGACCAAGAGGCGAACGTGTTATACGTTCCAAGCCCTGACCGACAATTCTTGTTTCCGTCGAGGAGTACGGCAATTTGGCGATCGCCGGTTCGAGGTTGACTAGCTCTTCGGCCGGCGTTCCGCTCGCCGCCATGATCGCAGATAGGAACCGGCGGACGCGATCGCTGTCGTCGCCGTAAGTGACGATTGGACTTAGACTTGAGGGAGGCGCAAAAAAAGTAACTCGACGCATCTGTTCTTCATCCAGCCTCGCATTTAACACGGCCTTCTCTGAATAGAGACGAACATCGGCTAACGTTCCGACTATCACAAGGTCACTTAGAAGACATGCGCCCATCTCTCCTTCAGCGTCAGCAAAAAAGTCCACGCCTCCACGGGTCAGGGCTTGAATCTTCATAGAGCCCGATATAACACCGCGCAGTGCTTCACGGTCTTTGATTCCGGCAATTAACATCGTGTGTTCACCATCGCGATCCAAACGCAACGTGAGAATTTCCCCGTTAACTGACCTGAAAAATTTTTCCGGCTCATGAATTCCATAACTGGTAAGGGCGGATTTGAACAGAGATGAAAATACCACAGCCGAGAGACCATCGACGTTTGATGAGATAGACGTTTTTAACCCTTCCCATGCCAAAGCCGGATCCTCAAATCTGTAGTGGGTAACCGAGTATGCGCCCTCTGGCAGGCGACGACTGTTCACATCTACCGACATTACCTGCGAGAAAGCGGCCTGAAGTTGACTGAGGAGGGAAGGTTGAACAGAAATGACATAGCGATCCTCTATCCCATTTTGGAATGGCCTCGAACCCCAAGCGATGCTGCCGAACAATTTCGCTGCACCGCTGGCGACAACCTTCTGCAATCCAGCGTCGCTAGGCGTTCGACTGAGAATTAATGGTACTGCAAAGGAAAGTAAATGCGCACTCTTTTGCTGAGGTACATAACCGAACGTCAAAGATTGGTGTTCTGCAAATTCACGTCTCAGTCGCTGAAGATTAACGTCGTTTTTGAGACTCGGCGTGCGTTTCGCAACACTGTCCAAGACTTGTTGTACTGCGGTTTCGCTGTTTCCTACTACCACCAAGCTACCAACCATGGCTGCTACTATCTGACGCAATCCTTCCGCGTCCCTCCACTCCACAAATTCAACGCCGTTAACCCACGAGCGCCGTAAGGAAGGGTTATGGTAGGTCGCGTGAGCCAACTCCTTGATAGCCTGTTCGACGGTGCTTCGTATTCGAGTCTCTGAAGTGTGGGTCTCCACGATCAAAGCGGCCTCTGGCTTCACCCGAAGTGTGGTTTCGTCTAGTACGGTACCCAGGTTCGTGACTACAATTGCGACTTGGGCTCTGCTCAGTATTACTGACTGAATCGGCCCTATTCCGGTAATTCTAACAAGCTTCGTGAGCCACCTCCTTTGCCCAATACTCGGGTGGGCCCCCGTTTTGCCCAGCAACTTCCACGCATCGGTTTCCATTAGGGTCTGAACCACTAGCAACGGATCATTGGTCTCCATGTACAAGAGGGAGTTGGCTGGGGCGTAGGCAGCCATGTCGACGGCTCTGGGCCGAGCCCATATTAGCCAAACGACAGCTACAAAAATACCCAAAATAACAGAAATCCGGATCCGGCTGGCGCGATTCATTCGTGGCATCCTAACCGTCCTTCTTAGGACCCGCAAGCGAGGCGCCAATAACTGGGTATGAGTTCTGGAAGCCGGCAAAAATATTCCAGAAACAGGTGCTCTCCGTTCGTCCAAAAACGACTCAAACTGTCAGTTACTAGTGCAGCGCGAGGGGTTAAACACTGCAAAATACTAGTTGACAATGTTTTGGCCCTAGGGTAGTCTGCATGACGTCGGCAGTGAGGACGCTGCCTTACAAAAGATCACTTGCCCGTATTCTCATCCGTTTCTCCCGCCTTAGTATTAGCGGAAGGTAACTCCCAGGAAACCTCGTTAGTCAACTCAACATTTTTCCATTCCGCGTCTCCGTTTGTTCCTTCAACGAAGCAGATCCCAAACCGCTTAGAGGTTGTTAGTGTTGAAAAACGATAAGCCATCCCCTTCGGCCAAAACGGGCAAGAGCCGGCTCTCAAGAGCGATGAAAGCCCGGGCCCGCCTCCGTCAACAACACAAGATTCGCTCTCTTTTCATCACGAGGATTAAATAGATCATGTTCAAAAAAAGTGGCAAGAAGAATCTTGTTGGTCTCGATATTGGGTCGAGCTCTGTTAAAGCTGTTGAGCTCCAGAAGAAGGGCAGCACCTTGCAGCTGGTAAATCTGGGGTTCGAGAGTCTCCAGCCCGACACAATCGTTGATGGTCAAATCATGGAGCTCAATAACGTTGCTAACGTGATTACAAGCATCTTCAACGAACATCAGATTAAGACTTCTAGAATTGCCGCTGGTGTGAGCGGCCATTCTGTAATTGTGAAGAATATCGTACTACCACAGATGAGTAAGGATGAACTGCAAGAGTCGTTTAGTTGGCACGCAGAAGAGCACATCCCGTTTGATATTTCCGACGTCAATTTGGACTACCAGGTCACCAGCAGCTCTTCGGACGCGCTCAACGTATTGATGGCTGCATGCAAGAGCGACAAGATTGCAAACGTTAAGCAAGCAATTCAATTGGCAGGAAAGCAACCGGTCATAATTGACGTTGATGCATTTGCTTTGCAGAACTGCTATGAACTCAATTATCAGCCTAAGGGCGGTGAAGTTGTCGCTCTGCTGAATATCGGCTCTTCCACGATGAACATTAACATCCTTAACGGATCCCGGTCGGTATTTGCCCGTGACGCCTCTGTGGGCGGCAATCAATACACAAGCCTTTTGCAAAAAGAGTTAGGGTTGTCGTTTGAACAAGCAGAAGCCGTCAAACGCGGTTGCCCACTACCGGAAGGTGTGGATGCACGCCCAATTCAGCCGATCATTGAAACAGTTTCCGACATCCTCGCATTAGAGGTTCGAAAGACTATGGATTTCTATCGCGCGACCGCAGAAGAAACCGAAGAGGCGATTCAGAAGATTTTGGTGGCTGGCGGTGGTTCCAAACTTCCTGGCCTACCCGAATATCTCGCGAAACGGTTCGAGATTCCCGTTGAGCTTTTCGATCCCTTTCGACAGATACAGGTTGACGGCAGAAAGTTTGATCCGGACTACATGAAAGAGATCGTCCCTGATATGGCAATTGCCGTCGGTCTCGCCCTGAGAGGAGTGGAAGCGGCATGATAAAAATTAATTTACTCGAATCCATAACTGAGCGCCCGACTGGGGCCGCGATGGTCGAAGCCAAGGTGGCGAGCCCGCGAGTGCAAACGTTATTGCTGGCACTTACGGTATTTGGCTTATTGCTAGTAGGCGCCGGCTACGATTACGTAAGTTCACACTCCGCTAATGCCGCCGCCAAGCACGAACTGGAGAATCAGAGACGGATCAATCAGCAAATGCTCGCAGTAAACAAAGAGCAGGCTGAATTGGAGAAGAAAGCTAAGGATATCCAGGGCCGGATCGACGCGATAAAAAAACTGCGTGAATCGCAACAGGGCCCGAGCACAGTGCTTCGCGAAATCAAAGCTCGGTTCGACAGTGTCCCAGGTTTATACCTGAGGAGCCTCGAGCAAAAGGATGGCGAACTCACAATCAAAGGTCTTTCACCAAACGAGACCACGGTCACAAAATTTGGACAGAGCCTGGAGTTCTCCTCGGGATTGTTCACCAACTTGAGTATCGAAACGCAGCGCGAAGTGCTTCAGAATTCCGCAAGCGATAAAGTCACGACATCACCAAGTGACGCCGGAGCCATTCCGACAGTCGAGGTAGTAGGCTTTATCGTCAAGTGTAGCTACGGTTCGAAACCCAAAGCTCAATCGAACGCAAACCCCACCGCGAATCAAGTGGCCAAGAAGTAGCCACGCGTCGCGTATATAGATACTTCTATTGCCCCTCCAAGGGGAAGGAACTAATCAGATGAAAATTGGTAATCTTCAAACAATGCCCTGGTACTTCCGGTTTGGAATTTTTCTTGCCGTTGCCATGGTTATGTATGCCGGCTTTTGGTATTTCGTTACAAAGCCAACCAAGGCGGAGACACAGTCAGTAAATGGTGAGATTGCGCAACTTCTTCCGAGGAACGCGCAAGCTCAAATCGCCTCCCAGCGATTGAACGACTTTCGATCTGTCTATAAGTCGCGACAGGAGGAATACGAAGAACTGAAGGCCCTCCTTCCGGAGCAGCGCGAACTGACAATGGTTCTCCAGGGAGTTCAGGATCGGGCGAGGTCCAATGGTTTGATACTCCGGAAATTCTTACCCAAGGACGATGTCCAGGAAGAGAACTACAGTGGAAAGAAAATCGAAGTAAGTGTAACGAGCTCCTTTGCCGCGCTACGTGTTTTCTTCGAGCAACTGGCCCACTACCAGCGAATCGTCTCGATTACCAATTTCCGGCTTAATCAGTCTGAAAAGCAAGCTGGAGCAAGGACCGTAGAGGCGACTTTTGATCTAACCGCCTATTATGTCTCAGCGGAAAAACTTCAGAAGCCCGCCAACGCTCAACCTGCCGGCTCTGGTCAGCTCCCCGCTGCTCCGGCCCCCCAAGCCGCCAAATAGTCTAAGAGGAACGACTCAGAAAGTAATGATCATGAATCCTGTAACAAAAAACACCAGATACCGTTTAGCTATCTTTCTTGCTGCAACTGCGTTTGTATTGACTGGCAGTGCCCTGGTGGTCCACGGTCAAGACAGCAGAGTGAAGCCTCGCTCTAATCAAGCGGGTCGCGATCCGTTTAGCAAGTACGAGCCGCCACGCGCTCGCGTCAAGAGCAATGGCATCGTCACGCCCCCGTCGATTCAGGAACGGATTGCTCAATACAAAGCACAGAAGCAAGCGGCGATGAGTGCTCGGGTTGCGGCGCCGAAGCCAACCACAGCTTTCCTATTGAACGAAATGCAGGTTGTGGGAATTTCTCGGACCCCGCGGGGCTATGCAGCAATCGTCGAAGCTGCTCCGATCAAATTGTCATACGTTATTTATCCGGGCGAGCGTTTTTATGACGGTCAATTGGTAGCGATCGAAGACAACCGTCTCGTGTTCCGTCGTGAAGTTGTATTCACCGATGGGCGACGTGAACGCTCTGTTGAAATGAAACCGCTAAGACAGCCGAACCCCGCAGAAGAAATGTCGGCTGTCAAATCTGCTACTGCAGCAGGCGCTTCCGAAAAATCATCGGAAGACAAGCCCTCTGCCGACAAGCCTTAACATTCTCAGTTTCGCTTGAATTCTCTTCGAGCGAAATGCCTACCACGCGTAGTTGTTTATTTACCAATCACTAAGCTACGCAGTTTGACAATCAACCCCAGACCAAGTCGCACTGTGCGGCGCGCGCTTTTGGCTGCAGCAGCAACGAGCGTAGCGCGTGGCGACAAACGTCTTCCTGTTCCCTTAAGGAGGGAAAAGATGGTTTATCAGTCTCGTACCACAAATGCCGTAAAGAGGACTGCGCTCGTCCTGGCATTCATGTGTATCTGCAGCGCTAATTTTTGGGCGTCGCCGGGTGAGACCGAGACGAGCCAAACCGAAGGTGCGCCGGTGGCAACTGAGCCACAACAACAGCCTTCGCCAACGGCAGTCTCCGCACCGGGCGCGGCGGCACCGCAATCTCAGCAGGGCCGGAATTACGGTCAGCCGGGTTTTGTTGGTGAGCCAATCAATCTCAACGTAGTCAACGCCGACATTCGCGACATACTTAACTACATCACAGAGCAGTATGGCGTAAATTTCGTGATTGACTCTTCGGTCGGAGCTGTTGCCGTAACTGTCAACGTGCAGGACGTTCCCTGGAACGTTGCTCTGGACGCGGTGCTCAAGGCCAATCGTCTGGGCATCGAGGCAAATGGCAACATTCTGCGCGTCGCCACTACATCGGTGCTGGCCCAGGAGTCAGAGACCCAAAAAGTTATCAATGATTCAAGACTGGATGCCTCGCCACTAGTTACCGAGTTTATTCGTTTGAATTATGCGCGTGCGTCGGGAACGCTGGCCCAGGCCGCCGGTTCCACGGGCGCCTTCTCGGGCGGTGCTACGAACCTCAGCTTCAGCGGTGGAGCAGGTGGCGATGCCACTGGAGGTAGCGGCGATCAAGGCTTACTGCCCATCATATCGAGGCGGCTCTCTCGCCGAGGATCGATCGAGGTGGACGGTCGGAGTAACACTCTCATCATCACGGATGTCAAAGAGAACATCGACGCGATTCGTCAATTGGCCGCAATTCTGGATCAGCCAGAACCTCAGGTTGAAATTGAAACACGAATCGTCATTGCACAGCGGAATTTCAGCCGCGACCTCGGCGCGCAGCTCTCCGCCGGAGTTATCAATTTGGGTAACGGCGGCCTCGGCAATATTTCAACTCTACCAGCAACGTCCGCCAGCGGTGGCACAGGAAGCGGAGCAGTTCAAAGCGGTCCGAATCCATTTGGCGTGTTCGGCGGACTCGCCGGCACTAACCAGCCACTAGGTTCTTTAGGTGCATCAGCGGCAAGCACAGTGATCGGTTTGACCACCGGTCTCTTCGGTACCGCTCAAATCAGCGCATTGATTACGATGGCGGAATCAAGAGGCGAAGCCAAGACCGTGGCAACCCCACGCGTGACGGCCCTGAACAATCGGCCAGCGCAGATCGAGAGTGGGCAACAGATTCCGGTTCAGACTACTCAAGCTGCCAGCGGAACGGCGGTCGTGACTACGACATTCGTTTCAGTTCCTTTGCGTCTTTCAATCACGCCTCAGATTACAGACGTAGGAACGGTGATTCTCCGAGTGACTGTGGAGAACAATACTATTAACACTGGTATCGCAGTTGGCGGCGTTCCGGGTATTGACACCCAGCGAATGCAAACCGAAGTGCTTGTGCCAGATGGTGGCACTACGGTGATGGGCGGCGTACTCGCCGATACCGAAGGTGAAACACGTCAACGGACTCCAGGCTTGGCTTCAATACCTGTGTTTGGAAATCTCTTCAAACGAAAACTCACAACCCGTCAAAGCAGTGAAATTCTTTTCTTCATCACCCCGCGTATCTACCGTCCAGACTATCAAGGACGGCCTACCTCCGGCACGGTGAGCACCGGTCAGCGAACCACCACAATCTCGCAGCCTGTGCCTATGGGCAATCCCGCCACGAACACGCCGACGCCGACGCAGTTGCAACAGCAGCCCGCGCCGCAAGCAGCTCCTGGTACGTTAATGCCCGCGCCGACAGTGGTACCTGGAACTCCTGCAGTGCCAGGATCAGGTGCCTCGACCGCTCGTCCGGGCGCACTCGGTGGCCAGCGCCCATAGGGGTAAACGCGATGTTCAAAGAAACACTCGAAAGTATCATTGAGCGCACCGAGGGAAGCCTCGGTGCACTCATCATGGGTGTCGACGGCATTGCCGTAGAACGCTCGCTAAAACAATCAGGCCAAGAAGCAAATCTGGATGTGGCCGCCGCTGAGTTTACTTCTCTGGTGCGGAATGCACAGCGCGCTGGGAAAGATACTGGACTCGGTAATCTTCGTGAACTCGTCGTATCTTTAGAGAATGCAGTGGTCCTAATGCGGCTGCTTGGTCGAGATTATTTCGTTGTCCTGGCAATAGAACCCGATGGCAACCTTGGCCGGGCACGATTTGAACTACGAAAAGCGGAGTTACAGATGGCAAGTGAATTTACGGTCTAACCGCTTCTGAACTAAAACAGGAAAGCCGTTTCTTCGGAAGCGGCTTTTCTTTTTGGGGCTAAGACTCAAGGAATCCTGACATAAGACATTCCACGCGCGATGATCCTCTGCCGACGAGCTACGCGGCGTGGATTAACGCGGGGATTAAAGACTGTTCGCGGATTGGGAATCATTGCCGAAAGGAACGCCGCCTGAGTTGCGTTGAGCGCAGTGGCGGACTTGTGAAAGTAGTATTGAGACGCAGCCTCAGCCCCGTATATTCCGTCACCCCACTCGATGACGTTCAAATAGATTTCGAGAATGCGACGCTTCGAAAGCGTTCGCTCGAGCATCAATGTGAGAACGGCCTCCTGCCCCTTTCGAAAAAACGATCGACGTGAAGAAAGATAGAGGTTCTTCGCCAGTTGCTGGGAGATAGTAGAAGCGCCGCGTTTAAATTCGGGAATATTTGGCAACCAGTCGTCATCCTCACCCTCCTTCTTCGCTTCCCGCGCAGCATCGCGTAGCGCGTCGTCCCACGCTTTTTGTATCGCTTTGTAGTCGAAGCCGTTGTGCGTGAGGAAGTTCGTGTCTTCTCCGGCGATCACCGCGCGCTGGAGGTTGGGCGAAATCCTGTCCAAGTTGACCCACACCTGTTCACGCTTAGGTTGTTCTTCGCGAGCGCGGGCCTCGCTTGCGCGTGCCTCAATCAGAGATGTCGTGGCTGGGTTGCCGGATCTCAAACCCCAAACCTGGCTGAACATGTAGCCTTCGTAGATAAAAACACCGAGCAGAACACCCAGAAACCCTCGAAACAAAATCTTGAACATTCTTCGCATCGTCAAAACGCCAGCATTAACCTTGGAGAAGGGAATCAGCGGGCACGCTGCCGCGGGTCAAGGTATTCTCGTAACCCGTCGCCGATAAAGTTGAAGGCAAGTACAGTGAGAGCTATAGCGATGCCTGGAAAGATTAGTGCGTGTGGTGCGGCTTGTAGAGTTGACAGGTCACGTGCCTCCTCAATCATAACGCCCCATGAGGGTGCGGGAGGCGGCACGCCAAGACCCAAAAAGGAGAGGGACGCTTCTGACAAGACTGCTCCTGCCATACCCAAGCTGGCTTGAACGATCAACGGTTGAATCGCGTTAGGCAGGATATGGATAAAGAGTATGCGCGCATCGCTTGCGCCAAGTGCGCGGGCTGCTTGAACGAAATCGTATTCGCGGACCTTTAATACTTGTCCCCTAATCAAACGTGCATAACCGACCCACCCAATTATACAAAGTGCAAAGATCAACTTGTTCAATCCTGCACCCAGGAACGCAACCATCGCAATTGCTAACAGCAAACCCGGAAAAGCAAGGAAGACATTGAACACGTAGCCGGAGATTACTCGATCGATCCAACCTCCGTAATAACCGGCCAATGCTCCCAGCATTGTTCCCACAACTGCTGAGACCGATACCACAACAAGACCGACTTCCAGAGAGATGCGCGCGCCAAAGACTACTCGCGAGAATATGTCTCGCCCGGTAGAGTCAGTTCCAAACCAATATTCCGCTGAGGGAGGAAGGTACCGCAGAGCCAGGTTTGTTGCACCGACTTCGTGTGTGGCAATCAATGGAGCGAAGATCGCAACGATCACCAACACCGCGACAATCATTAAACCAACGATTGTTAACCTGTTCATATCGTTCTGCTCGGTAAAACTCTTATGACACTCGGATGCGCGGATCTAACCACCGATAGATAGTATCCGTGAGCATGTTGGCGACGATGTAAGTAATGCTAATTACGAGAACGCATCCCTGGACGACCCTGTAATCACGTTTGCCTATTCCGTCTTCAACCAGCAAAAGTCCCAACCCGGGCCAGCCGAATATCTTCTCTGTGATGATGGCGCCTGCCAATAGAATCCCGAGTTGGAGACCCAGGATAGTTACCACCGGGATAAGCCCGTTCTTCAAGACGTGTTTATAAACTACCTGCGTTTCGCTAAGACCCTTGGCCCGCGCTGTCCGGACATAATCCTCGCCTAACTCCTCGATTACCGACGACCGTACCATTCGGGTCAAGATGGCCGATAAAGCCGCGCCAAGAGTGACGGACGGAAGAATTAGATCAGTCCAGTCGAAGCGGCCCGAAGGTGCAAGCCAGCCAAGTTTGACTGCGAACACGTAAACCAACATTGGTCCAATAACAAAGCCCGGTAAACTGATGCCGATCAAGGCAACGACCGAGGCGAGGTTGTCTATCCACGTTCCGCGATTCTTTCCAGCGACGACACCAAGCGGAATAGCGATCAAGACCGCAATGAATAGTGCGGCTACTGCAAGTTCGATAGTTGCCGGATATCGTTCAAGAATTAGTTCACTTACCGGACGGTCCGTGCGAAACGATCGGCCCATGTCGCCGCGAAGCAGTGCAAGCCAGTATTCGGTGTAGCGATTGTCAGCGCCATGCCACTGAAAGTGTCGTGTGCCTTCCGGATCTCCAGGAAAGGAAAAGAAGAATGGAGGACGGTCGAGCCCATGTTTCTCACGAAACTGAGCAAACTGCTCGGGGGTCGCCTGTTCACCTAAGACGGAAACGGCCGGATCTCCCGGCACAAGTTCGATCAAGAGAGTTACCAGGGAGACAACCGTCCACACCACGAGCAAAAAGATCGCGAAGCGCCGCAACGCACCGAAAACCTTATACTTGAAAACTGAACGCACTACGCGCCTGTCTCTAGTAGCTTTGAAGGAATGGAATTCGTGAGGATGATATCACAAGGCCAGTTGAGGTGCAGTTTCGACCTCTAAACAAGAACGTAGCCCGAAGGAATGGCTTAATGAGTCGCGTGGCCCCGACAACCGCACGCTCGCAAGACAACCCCTCCGGGCTGCGCTCTAATGGTCGCAAGCTTGTCGCTTGCAACCAATCTTGTATTAGTTTGCGCGCTTACCAATGTGTAGCGCCGCAATCCCTCCACAGAGATTTTCGAAAGTTACTTCAACAAAACCGGCGTCGCTCATCATAGAAGCGAGTTTCTCTTGATCCGGAAATTGCGAAACCGAATCAGGTAGATATTCATACGCCCCTCGAAATCCGCTTACTAACCCTCCGAAGACTGGCAACACTTTCGTAAAGTAAACCTTAAAAAGTGACCGCAAAATCGGAGTAGACGGTTTCGAGAACTCCAAAACAAACAGTCGGCCACCCGGCTTTAATACCCGTAAGAGTTCCTTGATTCCCGATTCCACACTTGCGAGATTTCGCAATCCGAAACCAATGGTCGCCGCATCGAACGCTCGATCGGCAAATGGCAACTCAAGTGCATCGCCTTCGATGAAAGGGATTGAACTACCCTTTTTCAACGCTTTCGAATTTGCGATCTCAAGCATCGGGCGGCAGAAGTCAATCCCTATGATTCGTGCGTCGCCCTTTTCAAACAGCGTCAGCGAGAGGTCGCCGGTACCGCAGGCTACATCCAGAATTCGAGAGGTACGAGGGCTCTCCGAAGGCAGTGTCGAAAAGAGCGACTTCGCAACGCGACGCCTCCATCTTTTATCTATATTGCCCGACAGGAGATGATTTAAAAGATCGTAGCGAGCGGCAATGTTGCCAAACATCTCGCGAACGCGCCGCGATTGTTCGATTTCAGTTGCACTTTCTCTACCCGGCACAGTTAATCGGAATCTGTTACTGATTTGGTTGCAAGCAGGTTGCGAATGATTTGTGATTATTCCGGTTTCGGCGGAGCTTTAGTTTGAGGGCTACCCGAATTTTGAGCTGGAGTCGTCTGACTGTTGGAGACCACTTCACCCATGACCTCAATTTTTCCGTATCGTTCTACACTCGTTTTGACAAGTTCAGAATTGCCGACTGCAACCGATGCTAAATCCGCATCGCGAAAAAGGCGCGTGGCAACTCGTTGAAGATCAGTGGGAGTGATGGCAGCTATTAGTCGGGTTTGCTCGGCAGCCGATGACACACCATAAGTATCAATGTCGAGCCAAGAGTCGGCAATGCCCTCAGGCTTGGAGAGTTCCTTGTTCCGAGTCGCCAGGATTTCGTTCCTGGCTTGATCTAACTCCGCAACGGAGACAGGTGCCGCCACAAGCGAACTCATCACCTCTCGTGCGTCGTGCAAAAACTTTCCAGCGAGCAGATGTTCAACGGACGCCCCCATAACAAACATTCCGGGTAAATTAAAGGCGTCATGCCTGACGAACACCGGGCCTCGAGAGAGCTCAGGAATTGACTTCTCCAATCGCTGGCGTGCTACCTGGCTCAACACGCCCGCCACAATTGCATCGGGGTCTTTTCGAGCCAAGCCGCGGACTGCCAATCTAACCTCAACGCTTTGATCTGCCGGCGCGCCAATAATTAGAGTCCGGGCATCGGGAGCCGTAGGTTGTCGAAAGGTCGGAGGTATGACCTGTTCACTCTTGCGCCAAATCCCGAGAAGTTGCCGCAAGGCGCGTCGGGCACGACCGGGTTCCACGCCGCCGATGATGGCTAAAGTGGCATTGTTAGGATTCAGAAAGCGGTCCCGCGTGAGCATTAGATCACCGCGCTCAACCCGCTCGAGAGTTTCAACGGCACCGTTATATGGCCTTCCATAGGGGAACTCGCCGAACAATCGCGCAGCGATCGCGCGGTCTGCCACCATGCCCGTCGAAATGGCAGTGTCTTTGGTTATCTTGATTCGTCCATCGCGAACCTTAGCAAAGTTTTCCGGCGTCAACTGCGTCGTCACAACGGCCGTCCGCAGAATCTCAATGATTCTCTCAAACTCGCGGGCACGCCCCTGCATGGTAATGGTGATTGAATCGTATTCGGTGGCGACGTTAAGACGTCCCTGCATTTCTTCGGTGAAATACTCCCTTGTGCTGGGATCCGGGAAAAGGATATCCCCCAGGAGTGCCGCGCTGCCCGCCTTACCTGCGAGGTCGAAGGCCGCGCCGCTGTGGATACGGAGTTTTATCACGACACTCTGGTCCCCGGGCCTCTGTAAAAAGACCACACGCAGACCGTTGAGCAACTGTGTTCGCTCCGGCTCTCCCGAAAGCTGTGCCTGAACAGGCGTTTGGAAAACAGCTAAACAGCAGACAAAAACTGCGCATTTGGTAAGAAAAACCTTGGATATCAGGGACTTCATAAGTAGTACTGACCTCGAGGCGTTATCCGCAACTGTTAAAGCTCAGACTGAAAAGGGAGCGCAAAAACATCTTAGATGTCGGTAAATTCGTCGTCAACCGTTTGGCTCCTAAATGCATCCAACGCCATAGTTTGAACAGGATTAGCCACTCCCGAAGGCTTATTCCCTCTTGATCTTGAACCGGCAACCGCGAGATTTGAGGTTGTTATTTGAAATGCTGACGGTTTTTAAGGAACGTTTTGAGGGGAAGGCCGTATCCTTTAGCCGTTTGTCGGTAATACAAGTAGGAAGCGATTCCTGCAGAATCGAGTGCCGATTGCCAGATAGAAACACAGATGAACTTTTGCTTGAAAGGGCAGGAGCTGGCGACCCGGCGGCGTTCCTTCAGATCTATGAACAGCATCGTGGTCCGGTATTCCGTTTTTCGTACCGACTTTCGGGAAGCGTCGAGACAGCGGAAGACATCACTCACGACTGCTTTCTGAGTTTGATTAGAAAGCCGGATAATTTCGTTCCGGGGCGAGCCTCTTTACGAACATATCTTTTATCGGCATCACGGAATCTTTGGCTGAAACAACTACGAACCCAGGGCAGGGAACTAGCGTTAGACGAATTTGCAGACGATCGGTTTGTCGAAGTAGGCAAGCACCCGCTGCGGACCGTACTGGACAAGGAGTTAGGTTTGAAGGTTCAGGAAGCCGTCTCGAGCTTACCGCCCCTGCAGCGAGAGGCATTGGTCCTTTTTGAGTATGAGGGTCTCGCCTTGAGCGAGATTGCGAGTTTGGTTGGTGCTGACGTTGGGGCCGTCAAAGCCCGACTTCATCGCGCGCGAGAACGACTGAGAAGTACGCTTCAACCTTATTTGAACACCACTCGGGAAATTGTTACTTTGGAGAAAGCTTGATATGAGTAGCACCCTTGAGCCCGATGGGCCAGGCGAGAAATTTCTTTCTGAGGAAGATTTGAAAGCGCTGCTGGAGCAGTGGATAGCCCCAGAGCCCTCAAAAAGCCTCGATCAGAGAGTCGCAAACAGTTATTATACTGCGTTAGAAAGTGGAGATGCTGCGGCGCAGTCTTCAGTACTGTCCCCCCAGAGCCAAAAAGAGGTAGTTACGATGAAGTTTTGTTCCACATGCAGGGAAGAATTCGCAGACAAATTCAGCTTTTGTCCAGTGGATGGAACACCCCTAAACTCGCCCGTCATCGAACCGTCTGAGCCGGTGGTTAGCGCAGCAAGCTTTAGCAGTCCCGTTCCATCAAGCGAGCCAGTCTTGGCCGCTGCGGTTGGGGCCGGCGCGACCGGCGCCTTAGTGCCACGTGGCGAATATCACGTGACATTTGTGGACGATGCAGGTCTGGTTACGAGGTTGGTTGATGCGGTCAGAGAAGTCGCTCATGAATCGGAGTTGACCTGGCCGGAGTTCAAGCGAGATCCGTTCGGCTTTACGAAGCGCCTGCTGGTTGGCTATGGCCAGGCCGGTTGGCGTGTGCTATCGCAGCCAAACGTGGCGACAGGCGTGCTTGCAGCGTTATTCATAATGATGTCGGCCGTATTGGGCGTTATCTGGCTGGATCGCGTGCAGCAACAACAGGCTGCCGAACAAGCAGCCAAAGAAGAGCTCATAGTCCAAAACTTTATTGACATTCCAAACGAGCAACCTACTCCTGACGAAGGCCCTGCCGGACTCGACAAAGGCAAAGGTGGGGGAAGCAAGCCGAAGCAGGAGAAACCGGGCGGTGGTGGCGGCGGCGGTCGCCAGGATCCGAAGCCGGCTTCATTTGGTAAGACACCTCAAGCATCGCTGACGGTTCCACAGGTTGTGGCTCCAGATCCAAACCCGCCCAAGATTAAGAATCCGTCACTGCCAGTTGCTGCCACTCTGGTTGGTGATCCCGTGTTGATGCCGCCTGATCCGCGCAATCTACAGTATGGACTTCGCGATTCGAAGAGCACCGACCCCTCGTCGGGTCCCGGAACAGGGAACGGTATGGGAACTGGTACCGGTGGCGGTATGGGACCTGGTGAAGGCGGCGGTTATGGACCAGGTCGCGGTGGCAACATCGGCGGCGGCGACTATCGTGAAGGCGGTGGTGGTCCTGGTGGCGGCGGAGGTGGAACGGATTACAACAAGATTTTCAGCGGCAAGGACGTCAACAGCAAGGCCCGCGTAATCTCGAAACCTGAACCGCAATATACGGAAGAAGCCCGAAAGAACCAGGTAACTGGAACAGTGATTCTCCGCGCGGTATTCACCTCAGGCGGACAGGTTACTAACATCAGTGCTCGCTCAGGTTTGCCGTATGGCTTGACTGAAAGAGCCATAGCAGCGGCCCGTCAAATCAAGTTCGTTCCGGCAACTAAGGATGGACGTCCGGTCTCGATGTACATCCAACTCGAATACAACTTCAACCTTTATTAAGACTCAGCTCTTCTTAAAGTCTAAAGGCGCCGATGAAAGATTCGGCGCCTTTTCTTTTTAAATTCCCTGGTTGCCGAGCTTACTTTAGCCCCTCAACGAAGCGCTTGATGCGAGTCACACCCTCGCTAAGCTGCTCCATCGAGGTAGCATACGAGATACGAACATAGCCTGCGGCGCCAAAGCCCGTGCCGTCGGTGACCACGGTTTGTTCCTCCTCCAGCAGTCGCCGCGAAAAATCGTCTGAAGTCTTCATGTCGCCTTTGAGCACACCACGCACACTTGGAAAAGCATAAAATGCACCTTCAGGTTCGTTGCAACTCAACCCCGGAATCTCACTCAAAGCGCCGAGGAGCCATGCGCGCCGTTTTGTGTATTCGCCCAGCATCCTCGCGACAGACTCTTGAGGTCCATTCAAGGCTTCAACCGCAGCGCTCTGCGCGATTGAATTTGGATTGCTGGTTGAGTGACCCTGTACCTTAAGCATCTCTTTGGTCCAGGCGGCCGGCGCAAGCGCATACCCGATTCGCCAACCCGTCATTGCATAAGTCTTCGAAAAGGATCCAGCAATACATAGCCGGCTCCGGAGTTCGGATGGAAGACTTGCGGCGCTGAAAACCTCACCCGGTGGATAGACGAACCTCAGGTAACACTCGTCCGAGATTACAAAGATTCCCCGCTCCGCCAGCAACTCCATAATTCGCCGGAATTCCGCTGGAGGTATGACGCGACCAGAAGGATTGCAAGGCGAATTGAGAATAATTAGACGCGTGCGGGGGGTGATGGCCCTTTCAACCTGCTCGGCCGTAAGTACGAAACCGTTCTCTTCGGTTTCAATATAGACTGGTGTGCCTCCAGCCAGAACGACGATCTCCGGAAACGTCACCCAGTAAGGCTTGGCCATCAACACCTCATCACCAGGATTTACCAGCGTGACTATGGCGTTGAAGATTGCCTGCTTTCCACCTGAGGTGGCCATGACCTCTGACCTTTCAAAAGCGGCGGCAAACTGTCTCTGATAGAAATCGATGATCGCCTGTTGCAGTAGGCGAGTGCCGCCAGTAGGCGTGTATTTCGTCTTGCCGGCACGCATCGCTTCTTCAGCGGCGCGTTTGATGTTATCAGGTGTGTCGAAGTCGGGTTCACCGGCGCCAAAGTCAACTACGGGCGCGCCGGAAGCTCTCAACGCATCAGCCGCTTGCATAGCAGCGAGCGTTGACGAAGCTTGCATCTTTGCCACATTGGTAGATGGTTGAAACCCGGGACGAGCGACTTTGGTGGTCATGTTTTAGTGTAGCTGCACCTCAGACTTCAGCCTTCCGACTTGTCTTTCATCCTCGCCGCAACCAGCGAAGGAACGAGGCCATCAAGTTGGCCGCCTAATTGGAAAACTTCTTTCACCAGTCGGGAGCTAACGTAAGAATACGTTTCCGCGGGCATCATGAAAACGGTTTCAATGCTTGGTTCCAGGCGACGGTTCATCAAAGCCATCTGCAATTCGTATTCATAATCGGAAATAGCCCGTATGCCCCTGACGATAGCGTGGGCCTGCTGAGCAACGGCGTAGTGGACCAGTAGTCCCTGAAAGCTATCGACACTTACTTGACAGGAACCTTGATCGATTTGGTTAAGAACTTCCGCGAGTATCTCCTGCCGCTCGTCAATCGTAAAGAAGGGCTGCTTCTCAGGATGGACCAGGATGGCTACGACAATCTCGTCAAACAGTTTGCAGCCCCGCTCGATGATATCGAGATGTCCATTCGTTACTGGGTCAAAGGAGCCGGGGAAAATGGCGCGTCGCATTGCCAGTGATGGTAATTGGTAAATCGAAAATCGTAAATAGAGGAATGTCTTGGGAAGGAGCTCAGCAGGGGATAACGCAGATTCTCCATTACTACCCCTCGGGAGTCGTGCCTTGACAGCCTCAGGTCGCGATGGTTCAATAACCCAGCAGAAACGTGGTGAGTTAAGGCGACTTGCGGCCACGAAAAACAATCCGCTAAACAGCTCGGCGAGTCTTTCGAAAGAGACTAATCGAATAGGGTTTCCGAAAAGCCCCGCGTTGTTTGGCGCGGGGCTTTGTCATTGCCGATTGGCGATTGCCAATTGGAAGAGCCTGTGAACGTCTTATGTATTATCAGTCGTAGTGGTCAGTTGTTGTCAGTTGAACGGAACAGCCTACGCCGACTGGATCAACTGACAACTAACAACTGACCACTGGCAACTAACGACGCTAAGTTCGGGCGTTTAGCAAATCGGAATGAATAGCTTTCTCGACACTCTAAAGGAACGCATTGTCGTCTTTGACGGCGCGATGGGAACCAATTTGCAGGTGCAGAATCTTTCGCTGGAGGATTTTGGCGGCTTGCGATTCGAGGGTTGCAACGAGAACCTGTTGGTAACCCGACCCGACGCCGTTGAGAAGGTCCATGCAGCGTTTCTTGAAGTTGGCTGCGACGTGGTTGAGACGAACTCATTCAATGGTACGCCCGTAGATTTCGAAGAATATGGCATCGGAGATAAGGCGTACGACATGAACGTCCTTGCCGCACGTCTCGCCAAACGTGTTGCCGCCGACTACTCCACGAAAGCAAAGCCTCGCTGGGTGGCAGGTTCGATGGGCCCCGGGCGCAAGCTTCCGACCCTGGGCCACATCACATTTTCCGATCTCCGAGCCGCATATTCTGAACAGGTGCGCGGTTTACTTGATGGTGGTGCAGACCTCCTGATCGTAGAAACCTGCCAGGACCTCCTTCAAACAAAAGCAGCACTCGCCGCAATCTTTGAGCACTTTGAACAAACACGCAGGCACGTGCCCGTGATCGCACAGGTAACAATCGAAATCTTCGGCACGATGCTCAACGGTACCGAGATTGGGGCGGCGTTGACCGCGTTGGCGCCTTTCCCGATCGACGTGATCGGGATGAATTGTGGCACGGGCCCGCGTCACATGTCGGAAAGCATTCGATATCTTTGTGAGAACGCTCCGCTGCCAGTGTCGGTGCTGCCGAATGCCGGCTTGCCCTCAGTCGTCGATGGAAAGATGCATTACGACGAGACGCCTGAATCCTTCACGGCCCAAGTGGTCCACTTTGCCAACGACTTCGGCGTCAACGTTGTCGGCGGCTGCTGTGGCACGACGCCGGCGCACTTGAAGTTGGTCGTTGAAGCGATGCAGCGCATCTCCCCGAGATCGCGCGAGGCGAAACTTGTTCCGGCAGCATCGTCGATCTATTTCCAGCAGCCGTATGTGCAGGATGCGTCGTTCTTGATCGTCGGAGAGCGCGTGAACGCGAGTGGCTCCAAAAAAATGAGAGATCTGCTCAACGCCGAAAACTGGGACGGCCTCGTCGCCTTGGCGAAGGAACAGGAGCGTGAGGGAGCTCACATTCTCGACGTCAACGTTGACTTCGTCGGCCGCAACGGCGTCGACGACATGCACGAGCTGGCGTCCAGGCTGGTGACAAACATCAAACTGCCACTGATGTTTGATTCTACAGAGTGGGAGAAGATGGAAGCAGGTCTGCAACACGCGGGCGGCAAAAGCATCCTTAACTCGACCAATTTCGAAGACGGCGTGCCACGATTCAAGAAGGTAATCGACCTCGCTAAGAGCTATGGCGCCAGCGTCGTGATTGGGACCATCGATGAAGAGGGAATGGCGCGCACAGCAGAAGGGAAGTTCAGAATTGCCAAGCGAGCTTTCGATCAGGCAACCGGCGAGCTTGGTCTTCCCGCGTGCGACATCTTCTTCGATCCACTCGCGCTGCCCATTTCAACCGGCATCGAAGAGGACCGGCGAAACGCACTCGAGACGATCGAAGGAATCCGGCGGATCAAAAAGGACTTGCCGGGCTGCTTCACCATTCTGGGTGTTTCAAATATCTCGTTTGGACTCAATCCGGCTTCGCGTGTGGTGCTCAACTCGGTGTTTTTGCACGACGCTGTCGAGGCCGGGCTCGACTCGGCGATTGTCAACGCCAGCAAGATTGAACCGTTAAATCGCATTGGCGAGACGGAGCTTAAGGTCGCCCGGGAGTTGATTTACGACCAGCGACAATTTGAAGGTGAGGTCTGCACCTACGATCCGCTTATCGAATTCACCAAGTTGTTTGAAGGGGTGAAGACCGCTGCCTCGAAGAAAGCCTCAAAGGGCGCGACCGTGGAAGAACGCCTGAAGAACCATATCATCGACGGCGAAAAGATTGGCCTGGAAGATGAATTGACCACAGCCCTCGCAAGCTATCCCGCGCTGGACATCATCAACAACATCCTGCTCGAAGGAATGAAAGTGGTCGGCGATCTCTTCGGCAGCGGCCAAATGCAGTTGCCTTTTGTACTCCAGTCCGCCGAAGCGATGAAAGCCGCTGTACGCTTCCTGGAGCCGTTCATGGAAAAGAAGGGCGGCGCTACCGCAAAAGGCACGATGGTGCTCGCCACAGTCAAAGGCGACGTTCACGATATCGGCAAGAACCTGGTTGACATAATCCTGACCAACAATGGTTACAAGGTGATCAACCTCGGTATCAAGCAGACGATTGACGCCATCCTACAGTCGTTTGAGGAGCACAAGGCTGACGCGATCGGAATGAGCGGGCTCCTGGTTAAGTCAACGCTGATCATGAAAGAAAATCTTGAACTCATGAATGAGCGCGGCATTAGTGTGCCCGTAGTGCTTGGAGGCGCTGCGTTGACTCGCCGTTACGTGGAAGACGACCTGAAGTCTATATATAAAGGCCGGCTCTTCTATGCACGCGACGCTTTTGCGGGTTTGCACACGATGGATAAGCTGGTGGGCGGTAACGGCGACCACGCCTTGCCAGAGCCTTTAGCGAAAGCTGCGGGCGCCGCGGCTGGCGACATCACAGACGAGGTGGAGGACGTCGAGGATTTGGTAGGCGAAGAAGCCAAGCTGGGCCTCCGCAAACCTTCCAGGCCTCGCGGCGCGTCCGTGGAAGAACGAGACACAACCCACACTACGCGCTCGTCCGTTACGTCCGGGGTCGCAATCCCACGTGCTCCGTTTTACGGCTCAAAGGTTGTGGAAGATATTGCGCTCGACGAGGTGTTCTCGTTTGTGAACGAGGTCGCGTTATTCAAAGGGCAGTGGCAGTTCAAACAAGGGCGGCGTCCCGCGGAAGAATACGAGGCGCTGCTCCGTGAAAAAGTGCGACCCATCTATGAAGAGATTAAGGAACGAAGCAAACGTGAGAATCTGCTACAGCCGCGCGTCGTCTATGGATACTTTCCCGCGCAGTCTGAAGGCAATGATCTAATCATTTACAACGAGGACGAGAAAACGGAGCGCATGCGTTTTACGTTCCCGCGGCAGCCATCAGGAAAACATTTATGCCTCGCGGACTTCTTCGCGTCCAGGGAAGCTGATCGGATGGACGTGGCCGGTTTCCATCTCGTTACTATGGGACACAGGGCGAGTGAGTATTCGCACGAGCTGTTTAAGTCAGACAACTACGCTGATTATCTTTATTTTCACGGGCTGAGCGTTGAGAGCGCCGAAGCACTCGCCGAATTGTGGCATAAGCGTCTTCGTGAGGAATTAGGAATCGCAGGTGGTGATGCGGCGGAAACAGTAAAGTTGTTTCGCCAACAGTATCAGGGTTCGCGATTCAGTTTCGGTTATCCGGCGTGCCCAAACCTCGAGGACCAGGCGAAGCTCTTTGAGTTATTGGAGCCTGGGAGAATTGAGGTAGAGCTCACCGAAGAGTTTCAGCTCGATCCGGAGCAATCTACATCTGCGATCATTGTCCATCATCCGGAAGCGAAATACTTTTCGATTGATTAGGCAACGCAAACTGTTAGTTTGCGGACCTCTCAGGAGAGGCTGGGTTTGAACAGAACGGTGAGCCCGTTACAAACCTGCTACCGAGCATCCGCAAATAACAGTTTGCTTTACAAAGGCTACGCGACAATTTGCCTGAGTCCGCGTTATCTTAGGCAAAGTCCGATGGCCGAAGTACAAACCTCCAACCGCAAAGATGCTCGAACTGTTGAACAGGATCAGCATCACGTCGAACAGTCGACTCTCGACCCTACACCTTTCCTTGAACCCACCAGCGAAGAGATAGCCACTCTGTCCGGCTTCGAGCGATTTTCTTTTCGCTGGGTTCGACGGATGAACCAGGGAACCTGGAAACGGTTCTGGACCACGTGCCAGAAAACTCTCGGTGCAGGATGGATTCAGCTCGCGACCTACAACTTGATGCAAGTCTACGGTTTGGAGCACGTACACGCTGCGTCACGCGATCGCCCTATTCTGTTAGTGGCGAACCATCGTTCATTCTTTGATATGTACACCGTATCGACCGTCCTTTTCCGCAACACAGCCTGGCGCAAACAACTTTTCTTCCCGGTGCGCGGACGCTTTTTCTATCAATCACCGCTCGGGCTGTTTGTAAACCTGGTCATGGGGTGGTGGTCAATGTATCCACCCTTTTTCGCGTCGGGAGATAAACCGATCCCTGAAAAGCGTGCCTTCGATAGATTTTCGTTTCGCGTGCTGACAGAGCTTGCGCGCAATGGGCCCGGAAACGTAATCGGCTTTCATCCGGAGGGCACGCGCAACAAGGGCGACGATCCCTACTCGTATCTTCCGGCCCAGCCTGGGGTTGGGAAATTAATTAAGGACGCGGCGCCCCAGGTGATTCCGGTTTTCATCGCAGGACTGGGAAATGATTTGCCGAAGCAGGTACTGGGGAACTGGAGAGGCGGCGACAAGATCCGTATTCACTTTGGACCGCTACTCAATCTTTCGGAGCACTTGTCAAAACCAGATCGCGTGCGGACGTACAAAGAGATTGGGGATTTCGTGATGAGCAAGATCGCTGAGCTTGGCGAACAGGATCGGGAGATCGTATTACGGAACCGAGCGGGATAGAGAGTTCGGTTCATCTCGGCCTCCAGCGCCAAGGGCGCGAAATGCAAAAGCCTGGGGCAACGCCCCAGGACGATCTCCATGAACCTTGGAGCGCTGAAGGCGCGAGATGCATTTAAATCTCTGCCAACCTAATTTCGCGCCTTCAGCGCTCGGAGGATTACGTGACTGAACCTGGGCCGTTGGCCCAGGCTCTTACATTTCGCGCCTTTGGCGCTGAGATTGCTCAAGTCATGACGCTGCCTTTAGTTATCGTAAATCCCGAATCAGCGTCAGGCGCGACTGGAGACGCCTGGCCTGGGATCGCCAGTGAGTTAGCCACGCACTTCGGTGCGTTCCAGCCGCGGTTTACGCGCGCGCCCGGCGAAGCCAGCGAAATAGCCGCCGAAGCCGCTCTAACGAACAGACTCATCATTGCCTGCGGCGGAGACGGAACCATCTCCGAAGTGGCAAACGGTATTCTCATGTCGGGCGGCGTGGCCGAACTGGGAATACTTCCCAGCGGCACCGGCGGCGACTTCCGCAAGACAATCGGTATTCCCGCTCGCACCAGAGACGCGGCCCGGATTCTTCGCAATGGCCAAACCAGGCAAATTGACGTCGGGCGGGTAACCTACACCACCGATGCCGGCGACCACGCGAGCCGTTACTTTTTGGGGGTGGCGTCGTTTGGCATGAGCGCTGACGTCATCGCAAAGGTAAAAGAGGGCGGTCCGGAATGGATTCCTGCTAAAGGGCCTAAATGGCTTACCGGGCGGATAGCTTTCAGTTTGGCGATGGCGGAGACGGCTTTGAAGACAGCCGCGACAAAAATAATCGTTCAGCTGGACGATCATCCGGAACAGTACATGACCGTCGCTAACCTTTGCGTTGCCAATGCACGTTACTTCGGTGGTGGGATGAAGATCGCGCCTGACGCGAAGTTGACTGACGGAAAATTTGATGTTGTCAGCATAGGAGATTTAGGTGCGGCAAAGATTTTGACCAATGCGCCGAGGTTATACACCGGCTCCCATCTGGGAATCGAGAATGTCGGACACGCGCTGGCCAAAAAGGTCCTGGCCCGGCCAGTTGCCGAACAAGAAAGAATTGGCCTTGATATCGACGGGGAACTGCCCGGATATCTGCCGGCAACTTTTCAAATTTTTCCTAAGGCGTTGCGTGTTCGGTG
>JBGTCM010000413.1:0-5216 GCA_041748795.1 Pyrinomonadaceae bacterium | reverse complement strand
TCCGTCAGTTATCGTCAACAACCTCTAAAAACTTCTGGAGAGATCCCCATGCTAAAACGCAATGCAGCGTTTCTGCTGCTCATCATTTTTCTGGGCCAACCTATTGTGGCGCTGGCCCAGCAACCGCAGCAGCCTGCACCGACCCCCACTCCGGCAACTGCTACCACTCAAGCAGCCGCACCGGATCCAAACGATCCAATCGAACGCATCAAAGATGAAGCGGCCAACCGGTCGCAGGTGATGCAAACGCTGAGTTATTTGAGCGACGTTATTGGCCCACGCCTGACTGCTTCGCCGGGTATGAAGCGGGCCAACGAGTGGACGCGTGACCAACTGACGAAGTGGGGGCTCCAGAATGCTCATCTCGAACCGTGGGGACCGTTTGGCCGTGGTTGGACGTTGAAGCGATTCTCCGCACAGGTTACAGAGCCGCTTACCATTCCGCTGATCGCGTATCCAAAAGCCTGGTCGCCAGGAACAGGCGGGGCCATAACCGCCCCCGTCATTTATGTAGACGCCAAAGACGAAGCAGGTCTTCAGGCCTTCAAGGGCAAGCTCAAAGGAGCGATTGTCTTGACCAGCGCGATGCGTGAAGTAAAGGCCCTTTTTGTCGCGCCAGGCACTCGGCGTGATGAAAAGGATTTATTAGAACTGGCTGACGCTCCGGAGCCGGCGAGAAGGGGCGGCCGCCGCCCGCAGAATCCCGAGCAGAGAGCGGCTTTTCAATTCGCTGCCAGGCGTAATCAATTCTTCCATGAAGAAGGCGCGGCCGTGTTGATCGATTCGAGCCGCATCGGTGATGGCGGAACTATTTTTGTTCAATCGGCGACTGTGCCTCAGGCAACATCAGATGAGACGGCAGCTCCCGGCGCTGCGCGTCAAAACGCACCGTACAGCAAGACTGCGCCAAAGATCATTCCGCAACTGGTAATGGCAGTCGAACACTACAACCGTGTCGCGCGCATGCTGCAGGCAGGCGAAAACGTGAAGATGACTGTCGATCTCGACGTGGAATGGCAGGACGCCGATCCGATGGGCTACAACACGGTAGCTGAAATACCCGGTTCGGATCTCAAGGACGAAATCGTAATGCTCGGCGGACACATGGATTCCTGGCACTCGGGCACAGGCGCAACGGACAACGCAGCCGGCGTGGCCGTGACCATGGAAGCGGTGAGGATACTTCAGGCCTTGAATCTGAAACCGCGCCGCACGATTCGGATCGCGCTTTGGAGCGGCGAGGAACAAGGGCTACTCGGGTCGAGAGCGTACGTGGCAGAGCATTTCGGCAGGATGGAAACAGCGGCGCCCGCCGCAGGTACGGCCGCGCCGGCAACCGGCTCGGCATCGTCAGTGCTGGCTAAGAAGCCTGCTTACGAAAAGTTTAGTGGTTATTTCAACCTGGACAACGGCACCGGAAAGATTCGTGGCGTTTATCTTCAAGGCAATGAAGGGGTACGTCCGCTGTTTCGTGAGTGGCTTTCGCCGTTTCGCAAAATGGAAGCTGCCACGCTCACGATCTCGAATACCAGCGGGACCGATCACTTATCATTCGATGCTATAGGCCTACCCGGTTTTCAATTCATTCAGGATGAGATCGAATACGACACGCGTACGCATCACTCAAACCAGGACGTGTTTGATCGCATACAGGCGGATGACATGAAACAGGCGTCAGCGATTATGGCCGCCTTCGTCTACAACACCGCGATGCGTGATGAGAAATTGCCGCGCAAGCCGGCGCCGGGAAGGTAGGAAGAAAAGTGTGAGTGATGAGTGATGAGTAATGAGTGATGAGTAATGAGTAATGAGTAATGAGTAATGAGTGATGAGTGATGAGTGATGAGTGATGAGGGATGAGGGAGTGCGTTATTCTTTCCGTCCGTTTAGAGCGCGGACTTGTCCGCTCGACGGCGGGCACAAGTGCCCGATCTAAACGGGGAGCCGATGAACTTCACGACGCCTTCTTTCTTTTCACTCAGTTACCCAGCACTCAGTTCCCAGCACTCAGTACTCATCACTTTCCTATTAGTATTTCGGAATAACAAACTCCAGCCAGTATCGTCTCAACTTCTCACGATTCGCATTCCGGTAGGCGGGATAATCTCGCGCGATGCCTTCATCCACGCGTACAAACAGAACATAAGGCTCCAGCAGTCCAGCCTCATTGATTTTCATCAAGGTAGCAATTGAAGGATCGAGCTCTAAATCTTTGTTGTCGTTCAACTGCTGGGATGCCGATGCTAAAACAAGTTTCAGCGCATCAATTTCCTCTGCCAGGCTGTGACGATATTTCGTTTCACCTGGATAGGTTTTGGAAAACTTATCGCTCAGCCCATTCTTGTCCTTCAGCATCCACGCGGCGCGTGCGATTCCGTACGACATCCACGCCGCCGTGCCCTTCTCATTTCCTTTTAACGCAAGTTCGTCCATGGTAATCGTAACGTTGCCATCTTTACCCGGCGACACCTTGGATGGAACAACGATCTTTGGATGGGCCAGCGAAATCTTGTTCCGGTCAGCCCATTGGGTCAGACCGACATATGCTTTTCGGCTATAAGGTTCGGCGACGATCGCATCGACAAACTTGTCACGCGCCTCGTTGGTTTTTCCCTCCAGGTGTAAAGCATCGCCCCAATAACGATAGGCTGTTTCCCGATTCGGATTGATGGCGATGGCCTTCGCAAACCAAATACCCGCTTGTTCGAAATGTTCTTTGCGAAACTGAGTGTCTCTCGAAGCGTGTGCCTTCTTAAACTCCGAGTCACCAGCGTAAAGCGCGGCATCATACAGCTTGGGATCCAGCTCCAGGGCGCGCTTGTATGCCTTGATCGCACCGTCCATATCGCCACGCACAAAGGCAGCCTCGCCCTCGCGAATCGCTGTTTCGGCGGCCTTGATTTGCGAGAAAGGGACCACGTCCCCACCTCCCGCTAAACCGTCAAGCGTGATTTGCGTGAGATTGCTGTTATCTCCAAGCGACTGCGATTTCAGCAATACCGTGCGCGATCGGTCCAGCATCTTCTTCCGAAGCTCGGCGTCTTTCTCAGTTGCCGCAAGCGCGTAGAGGGCGAACCCGAGACGCGAAAGAACCACGGGATTTTCCGGTGCACCCGCCGCAATTTTCTCGAGTAACGGCAAAGCGGCAACGAAATTCTGGGCCTCATAGAATTCAAGAGCGCGTTGCCATTCGGGCGGCGGCTCTTGTTGCGCGTGTGCAGAGAGCGCCAAAAAGAGCGTGGCTGAACCCAGGAGACCAGCGAATATTCTTCGTGCGAGTGGGGTGTATTTTGACATTGAGGACCTCTGGGCTGTCGTGGCTAAAAATGCTTCGAGAGAGGCATTAGTCTAGGTTCGACATTACAGAGTGTCAACGTTAGCAATTGTTACTAAGGTGGCGCTAATGTAGTTCTGCGCACATTGTGATGCCAGCCGTCATGAAGTCAGTACCACCTCGCGGTAGCGGGTGGGTATTCCGAATGAATTGAGCTCGATTGATTAGTAAAGCGACGACCCACCCGCTACCGCGAGGTGGTACTGACTTCATCGCCCTGACGCCTCCTGGTAAAACAAAAAGGCGAGCCTCGGCTCACCTTTTTTGCTCACTGCTTCCCCCTTGAAAACGTAGCGCTTTGGAAAACTAGTTAGTCTGACTGCCAGAAGACGGCAACCCTTCCCGGCCGGTTTCGCGGGTAGTTCCCATTGACGCCGTCTTGTCTGAAAGATCGATGCCAATCCAGCCCTGGATTTTCTTCAGCAAAAGAGGTAACACGACCACCTGCGCCGTAGTGGACAGCTCGTTAACGAGGCGATCGCCAATCGTGCCGGCTTCTCTACTCAACCGGTCATACGCCGACGTGTCCTTGAATCTTTCCAGCAAGCCCGGGCCGTCTTTGCTGTTAGGTGCCATGGCAGGTCGGCCCAGTTCGTCTTTGCCGTTAGGTGCCATGGCAGGTCGGACCATATCCTCGCCAGTGAGCGAATGCGCATACGTGGAGGTTTGCGCGACATAGTTGTCTGTATCATCGTCACTAAGTGCAGCGGCAATTCCGTATCCCACAAAGAACCCGACTCCGGCGGCGCCTACGCTCCAGGCAACCGGACGTTTCTTGAAATGCTCACGCCAGTCGAGTGCGTCCTTCACAGTTTCAACCTGCAATGCGACATTCTCCTTGATTTCACTAACCGTGTTTGTGATGGAGTCGCGCGCTTCTCCCATGCGGCGCTGAAGCTCTTCTTTGGAGGGCTCCTCGTCCCAGGTTTCTCGAGCGCGAGCTAGTCCTAAATTTCGTTCTTCAGCCATTGCTTGTCCTTTCTCAGTTCTTCAATAGTCCTATCGGGAACAAGGTGTTGTTTCGCCAGCCGGCTTATCATTGTTGAAATGAGAATCGCGCCAATAATCAGGTAGATCACTCCGGTGGACACGAATCCAATCGCGTACTGAGCCGATTGGCTCAGGTTGGTTCCAGTGAAGAGTGTGGATATGCCAAACGCGACGGCAACATTCAAGAGCGCAAACCCGATGGCCGCGATGATTCCACCAACTCCAATCAGTATGCCGCCGCGCGCATACTCATTAACTTCTTCCTTAACTTCGACCTTAAGCAAACTCATCTTGGTGTCGAAGAGTTGCATTATGTCGTCACCCAAACGACTAAAGAGAGCAGGAAGGTTCTCCTCGTTTTTTGGCGTTAACGCTGTCGATGTCGCCTGTGGAGCTGTGGCTGCCATAGCGCGTTCTCCTTTCACTGGGTAAGACAGACATTCCTGTCTGTCTTCCGTTGATAACCGGGCCTCTAATGATCGTGAGACAGACAGGAACGTCTGTCCTATCCGTTAGCCCGTTAACGTCGCCCGCGGAGTATCAAACCTACTAACAAACCGGCGGCTGCTGAGATCAGAATGGCCTGGCCCGGATTCTTCCGCGCGTAGTCCTTGGCGTTTTCGGCGATCTCTGCATAGTCAGCGTTTTGGAGTTCCTTGAATTTTTCACCAACCACTCCCACCTTGTCTGTGACGAAGTCTCTTGCCTGGCTGGCTACCTCGGTAATTTTTCCGCCGTACTCCTGAGCAGTCTGCGCGAGACCGGTGGCCGTCGCCGCGCCCGTGCCTGTTCCAGTGTTGCTGGTACCTGTGTTTCCGGTGCTACCGCCTGGTTGCAAGGTTCCGGGAAAAGTTGTGCTGTTCTGCGACATGCTGTGTTTCTCCTTTGAATT
>JBGTCM010000412.1:0-25370 GCA_041748795.1 Pyrinomonadaceae bacterium | reverse complement strand
GCGCGTATCGCGGCATACAAGAATCCGTCCGCCATCGAGATAAGTGCCAAACGCCTGAGAGAACCCCACCGCTACTTCCGGCGTAAACGTCTCGCCGACAATACCGCGCACACCTGTGATCCCGATTTTTAGCGGTTTCATGGATAAAAGATAAGTAGACTATCCACTAAATCACACGAAATGACACTAAGTCTTCTTCGTGAAATTTCGTGTGTTTCGTGGATCGTTCTTGCGCGCAGTACCAAAGCACTAAACTTGGAATGGCGCGACTGCTAAGACAAATTTGATTGACCGTCACAAAACAGCATCATACAATTTCCTTACTCCACAGGGGATTTTAATCTACACAAAAAAGTGAAGACTTCGCGGCATCCTGCAGCTCCTTGGAGTGCGCCGCCTCGTCGGCGCTTTGGCCCGCTGCGACAAGTCCCAGCTTCGCTAGCCCGGATATAGGCTGAATTCAGAATCGTCTTTGTCGTGAGATCGCGGCGCCAAGCCGCCGCTGGCCAAAACGCCGCCTTGTCGGCGCACTCCAGGGAGTAGCTTCTTATGAAACTAAAAACTTCTATAGCAATTCTTGCATGCCTGGTTTTTGCAACACTTACATCAGCACAACAGGCACGCCCTGCGTCACAGGGGTCAGCAAAACCTCTGTTGGAGCGACTTGGTTACGCGACCGATGCAAAACTCCTCATCGTCCACGCAGACGACCTGGGGATGGCCCACTCGATTAACCGGGCTTCGATCAAAGGTCTTGAGAGTGGCCTGGTCAGCTCCGCCAGCATCATGATTCCCTGTCCCTGGCTGCCTGAGATCGCAGCTTACGCGCGAAGCCATCCATCGGCTGACCTTGGATTACACCTGACGCTTACGAGCGAGTGGAGTCTTTATCGCTGGGGATCGGTTCTGCCAAAGGAGCAAGTCCCCTCTCTTTTCGACAACAGCGGTTACCTATACCCAACTGAAACTGCCGCCGCCGCTAAGATCGATCCAAAGGACGCCGAAGCAGAAATTCGCGCACAGATTGCCCGCGCTAAGGCCGTTGGGATTCAACCCACCCACCTCGATTCTCACATGGGCACGCTCTACCAAACTCAGGCTTTGTTTGAGACTCTCCTCCGCGTAGCGCGAGACCACAAGTTACTAATTAGAGTTTCAAAAGAGTGGTTTACAGCCGCACCATATCTGCCTTCACTCCTCGGTCCCGACGACGTGGTAGTGAACAGCGTCATCAGTATTGAGCCGGGCGTCACGGCCGAGGGCTGGTCCAGGTTCTACGCCGACGCAGTTAAAAACCTTCAGCCCGGGATCACGGAAATGATTGTGCATCTGGCTTACGACGATGAGGAAATGAAGGGGGTGGCATTTGATCATCCCAACTGGGGTTCCGAATGGCGGCAGCGTGATTTCCAGTTTGTTACAAGTGACGCCTTCCGCAAACTGCTTCAGGAAAACAGCGTTAAGCTCGTCACCTGGCGCGAGATCGCTAAGCGATTACAGAAGCGAGCCCAGTAGCGGTGGAGACTCCTGGCCCCTCCCTGGAGGAGCCATCTTTTTTACACGCCCTCGGTAGCGCCGGATGCTAGAATACCGCTGCTCCGCTGATCCATACCCGAAGGAAAACAAAAGAACCATGAAAAAAACTGCGCTTGCCCTGGCGGTTGTTACGCTTTCAATATGCTTTGGTCTGCCGGTCCAAAAAGCCGACACTTCCAGCACCGGCGGTGCGGAGCAAACGACTATGAAGATGATCGCGGGCCAGGGCCGACCGGCAGATGATCGCGGGCCGGTTTCCGCAGACATCAACGATAGTGACGAGTTTTTTCAGAATGCCGTTAGGCCCGGACCAGAGCGTGACAATACGCAAAAAATCGAGGCTCTTCTCAAGCGTATGACACTTGAGGAGAAGGTCGGCCAAATGACGCAGCTGACGCTCGGCATGATTGTCAGCGGGCAAGATCAGAACATCCAAATCGATCCGGTGAAACTGGAAAAGGCGATCGTCAAGTACGGCGTCGGATCCATCCTTAACGTCTCTGATCAAGCGCTGACCCCGGATAAATGGCACGACACGATCAAACAGATCCAGGACGCAGCAACAAAGAAAACACGCCTCGGAATTCCGGTCATCTACGGCATCGACTCCATTCACGGCGCCACCTATGTACAAGGCGCAACCCTTTTTCCGCAAGAGATCGGCATGGCTGCCACCTGGAATCCTGAGTTGATGAAACGGGGTTCCGAAATCGCAGCGATGGAAACGCGTGCGGCCGGAATTCCCTGGAGCTTTTCGCCCGTACTCGATTTAGGTCGCAATCCTCTTTGGCCACGTTTCTGGGAAACGTTCGGTGAAGATCCTTACCTCGCCAGCGTTTTAGGCGTTGCTTTCGTACGCGGTTTAGAAGGGACGGACGTCTCTTCGCAGGACCGCGTGGCGTCAAGTTTGAAACACTACATGGGCTACAGTCTCCCACTCACCGGAAGAGACCGAACTCCAGCGTGGATTCCGGAAAACTATTTACGCGAATACTTCCTGCCGCCCTTTGCCTCCGCCGTGCAGGCTGGAGCGCGTACCGTGATGGTCAACTCCGGAGAGATTAACGGCGTTCCCGGACACATCAATCATCATTTGTTGACGGGCATTCTGCGCAATGAACTGGGCTTCAAGGGATTTGTGGTTACAGACTGGGAAGACATCAAGAAACTGGTGACGATTTGGCGCGTCGCGGCCAACGAGAAGGAAGCAACGCGGATGGCCGTAATGGCCGGCAACGACATGAGCATGGTGCCACTCGATTACAGCTTCGCCGACCATCTGGTGGCATTAGTAAACGAAGGCGCAGTGCCACAGTCGCGAATCGATGAAGCCGTCCGGCGTATCTTGAGAGTGAAGTTTGAGCTGGGACTCTTTGAGAAGCCGACTCCCGATCCTGCTCTTAAGTCAAAAATCGGGCTGCCGGAATCGCGACAGGCCGCCCTGCAAGCGGCTCGTGAATCGATGACGCTGCTGAAAAATACGAATAACCTGCTGCCGCTGGCAAAAGGTCGAAAGGTGTTGGTAACTGGGCCAACTGCGGATTCGATGATCTCCCTCAACAACGGTTGGTCTTACGTCTGGCAGGGTTCCGAAGAATCACTTTACCCGAAAGATCGCCCGACCATTCGACGCGCGATCGAAACAAAGGTAGGAGCCGGGAACGTCACCTACGTTCCAGGCACAAAGATCACGCGTCCTCCAGGATCTCCTTCCAACAGCACGCCGACGGACCTTGAAGCAGAAGTAGATATCCCCGCTGCCGTCCGTGCGGCTCAGGCTGCTGATGTAGTCGTCCTTTGTCTTGGCGAAGGGTCTTACACGGAGACGCCCGGCAACATTACCGATCTGACCCTCGGTGAGCCGCAGCTAAAACTTGCAGAAGCGATCGCCGCGACCGGAAAGCCTATAGTGCTGGTGCTGGTTGAGGGACGTCCCAGAGTCATCAATCGCATTGTTGATAAGGCCGGTGCTGTTTTGATGGCTTACAACCCCGGGAACGAAGGAGGACAGGCAGTTGCCGACGTGTTATTCGGAGATGTTAACCCTTCCGGCAAACTTCCTTTCACCTACCCACGAACGCCAAATGGATTGATTACTTACGATCATAAACCATTCGAAACAGAAAACACCGCGTTCGGCAATATGGCCTTCAAGCCGCAGTTCGAATTTGGACAGGGACTAAGCTACACAACCTTTGCTTATAGCGATCTGCGCCTGGGTGAAAAGACGATAACAGGAAACGCAGATCTTTCGGTCAGCGTTACTGTGACTAACAGCGGCCGTCGAGCGGGCAAGGAGGTGGTCCAACTGTACCTTAGCGATCTGGTAGCTTCACTATCGCCCGCCGGAAAGAGACTGAAACGTTTTGCGAAGATCTATCTGGAAGCAGGCCAAAGTCGCACCTTGACCTTCAAGCTGCGCCGTGATGATCTCTCATTTATCGGCGCAGATAACAAACCGGTGGTGGAGCCGGGCGTGTTTGAAGTCGCGATTGCCGGATTGAAAGATAAGTTCGAGTTGAAGTAGATGGTTTTCGAAGCAGTCTCGCAGCTAAGGCATCCACCTAAAGGGGAAGAGTTTGCCTGCGTCGACAGGCTCCAGTTTTACTCCCAGTAACGCTGCGGCGCGCGATAGAACCGGGTCTTGCCGGGCACGAAGATCTTCGGCGGTGGGCAGCGAGGTCTCATCAGGTGTCACTCCGACGTGCTCCAGACTCTTTCCATCCGACATGACGATGTCGGCGTCCGTAACGCTCGCTGCGTACATCACTACTGTGTCTAATCCCATTTGGTGAACGTGTAAACGGCTTCTCATCACCTTTCCCGCGGTACGGTCACCCAGCACTGTGCCTCGTTTTTCCATCTGCATAACCCGCGCAAATACCTCCGAAGCCGATGCCGAGTCACTATCGACCAGGATCACCAGTTGGCCTTTGAAAGTACTACCACCACGGGTCTTTGCTACCATCGGTTTAGTCTCCTTGCGCCGCTTGATGTCGCCAACTGTAATGTCGTGATCAGAAAAGTTTCCGATGAGCCGCAGTAGCGTCTCCTCTGCGCCGCCGCCGTTGCCTCTCAGATCGAGGATCAGCGCCTTGCGACTTTTTGCCTTATCAACCATCTCATCTACCCCGTCTTTCGTGAGATCAAAATGAGGCATTTTCCAGATTAGTAACTCATTGCCAAATTCTTTGAAGCGATGTGCGTTGGCGACCTCCGCATCCTCCTCCTCTCTCAAAAACCGGTTAAGATCGATTGTATCCGTAAGATCGACTACTTTCTTGCGGGTTTGGATTCTGGGCTTTATTTCCAATTCGCGTGGCTGCTCGCCGGGACTTTGCACAATCATCTTTACGATGGGCCGTGGCGCGAGCTGGTAGTAAAGATAATAGAACACCCAAAGGTTTGATCTGTTCGGGCGTATTCCATCAATCGACTGCACCAGATCTCCAGGTCTGAGTCCTTTTGTATAGGCATCGCTATTTGGCTTTACCTCGGTAACATAGCAGTCATCGCCGAAGGTCTTCATGAGCCATCCATAGTCAATGCGTGCCGATCTTTGAGGAGGAAGAAAAGAAGTATGGGAGTCGTTGAATTCGAGCAACGTCTGCGCAATGATGCCGAACACCTCGGCATTAGACTTAGTAAGCTTCATCTTGTCTTCGGCAAGTTTGAAGCGCGCATCAAGATCGATTCCGCGAAAGGAAGGATCATAGTAATTCTTCCTGATGTCATCCCTTACGGTCTTTAACATCGTCAACCCTCGCTCTCGGTCATGGCTGCTGAATGATTGAGAGAGGGCCGGTGTGGCAACAATAAGCAGCAAGCAAACTTGAAAGACCGTGAAAACTGAAACGGTCCTCCTGGCCAGAAAGGATGATTTGTCTTTATTCATAAACCCGCCCCCGAAGTACTTTTTCCTGATCCACACCGAGCAGTCCAAGGATCATAAACCCGAAGCATTCGTTAAACCCACTTTACCGGAATTATGCAGAATGACCGCAAGCCGTTAAACAGGGTTCTGTTGAGCTTGTCCATGGTAAACTCGCTAAGAATCTACCAGCGCCTGACAAAACCCATGAGGTAAGGGTTGCCTGACCATAATTCCCTTCTGAAAAAATTCGCGACGCGTCTTTGTTTGCACCTGCTCGTGACGTCCGCCGTCTTTCTCGCCGTCATCCCGGTTCAATCACAAGATAAGAAGCAGACCGACGCCGACGAAGTTATCAAGGTCACTTCAAACCTGGTTAGTCTTGACGTGATCGTCAAAGACAAAAAGGGCAAGGTCATCATTGATCTTAGAGCGGAAGACTTCACGATTACTGAAAACGGGGTGCCGCAGAAGATTGAATTCTTCGACTCGACCCTCACCACCGGCGATAAGGGTGAACCGGGAACTGCAATTGTTTCAACTGAAACAACGACACGGAACCCAACCGATCTTCCGCGAAACATTATCGCCCTGGTGCTGGACGGGCAGAGCACCGAGTTAGCCAACTTGAAACATGTGCGCGAAGGAATGGTGAAGTACATTCGCGAGCGTATCTCCGATACTGATTCAGTTGCCCTATTCGCCATTTCCGGCGGCTTGCAGTTGTTGCACCCGTTCACTCAGGATAAAGCAAAACTCATCGCGGCGGTTGAGAACGCTTACGACAGTTCAACTGTTTCCAAGACATCCGAGGCGCGCGACCTATCGGCAAACATAAGCTCACTTCGGGATCAAATATCTGCCGGGCCCAGTGGGCCCACCGGGGGTTCTCCCGCTGCCGGATCGGCGATGCTTCAAACTATGTTCGCGAAGCGGATGCTTGAAAATTATATTCAAATGCGATCGGTGCTGAGCACGCAACAAACGCGACCCATTCTGGCAGCGCTCGCGGCGATCTCCGAAGGCCTGCGTCCCATACCGGGCAAGAAGACGCTGGTGATGTTTTCGGAAGGATTTGTGGCTTCGGAAACGCTGGATTGGCAGGTGCAAAGCACTATCGATATCGCCAACCGCGCGAATGTAGCGATCTACATTATCGACTCGAGTGGTCTAACTGGAGGCGCTCCCAAGTCCGGCGCGATCGCGCCGCCCTCGCCGCTGGCCGGAATCTCGGCGGCAGTTGACATAGAACAGCGGCGAAGGACTGGCGCTGGTGAAAGCATTTTTGATATTAGTCGGCAAGAAGGCTTGAACCGGCAACAGGACCTCCTATATCGAATCTCGGAGGACACTGGCGGCCGCTTCATAAAAAATACCAACGACATCGCCGGCGGTCTGGATCGAATAGACACAGAAATCCGTTCGCGCTACACGCTTGCTTATCGCAGCACGGATCCAAACTTCGACGGCAGTTTCCGCAAAGTAAAGATCACAATTCGGAGACCCGGCACAAACGTCGAGGCCCGCCCTGGCTACTTTGCAATTCCAGCAAGTCAAATTGTGCCTTTCTCGCCTGATGAAAAGAAACTATTGACGAACTTTGCAAACATACTGGCCCGTCCTACCCTGCCTTTATCATTAGCGGTGAACTCATTTCGATCTCGAGAAGGCTATTACATTGTGCCCCTGTCGTTTGAGATACCTCCGTCGGCGGTCCAGTTTGATCGCCGGGGCGATAAGCAGCGTTTGCAATTGGAAGTGCTCGGGGTGGTCCGGGCTGAAGGTGAAGACAAGGTTCTTTCCCGCCTCGGAGGAAAATTTGACGTCGGGCTTAGCGCTCAACAATATGAATCAATTTTGAATGACAAGATCTTTTATCGACAAGACCTGGGGTTGTATGCCGGCAGTTACGTGGTTGATCTGATTGTTCGAGATCGGCTGTCAGGAAAGGTGGCCGCCAAACGAGAGAAACTCGTATTGCCCGTTGACGGTTCCGACTTCTGGGCCACAGGTGCAGTGTTGAGCCGGCACGTTGAGCCGCTGAAGCAAACGGCGAAAGAGGACGTGATTAGCGAAGGCAACGTACAGATTCGTCCTTCTCCAAGTCGCGAATTTCACTCGACTGATAACCTGATCATTTTCTTCAAACTCTATAACTCAGGTCTTGCCGGCGAAACTCGAAAACCATTAGTCAGGGTCACCGTCACGTTAGTGAAGGACGGCAAGCAAGCGATGAAGCCCGTGGACTATCAACTGACGGAGGCAGCAACCGAACCTGTACCTCACTTGACGTTTGCGAAGTACATTAAGCTTAGCGGTCTGCCGGCGGGTAAGTACACGGCCGTAATAGAAAGCCGAGATATGGTTCAACAAAAGGTCGTAAAGCAAGAGGCCGGGTTCGTGATTATGCAGTGACGCGGTGTTCAGCGAATATCCCCCGTGATGATTCCTCCTGCCGTTTAGAGAGGGCACTTGGCCCGCGATGGGCGGACAAGTCCGCTTCCTAAACGAATAATTAAAACGCAAACGAAAATGGAAGCTGTCGACCCGCAATGCTATAGATCCAACTGAACGTACTCGGGCTCGGAGCGCGCAACAGGCGCACAGCGTTTACGCCAAGCTACTAGGGCACACGCAGGTCGCCCGACCTTTTGTGAATACGCTCGCTCAATTTGATAATAGCCAACAGATCCACATCGGCCTTGGCTTTGTTCTCTTTGGCTTTGGCAACTTCTTTCGAGTCAACCGTCGCCGCGTTCTTCAGCGTAGGATTTTCCGTGAAACTATCAATCAGTTTGCAAAGCTTTACCAGCGCCTCGATCATCTCCTCATATTTGAGTTCAGCTAAGTCGGCTTGCTTTTCATCGTCAGGACCCTGCGCGCGCATATAAACATTCAGGCGACTAGCGCGCCTATTTATTTCAGCGGTCTGCTCCGAGACGACCTTGTAATCAAGCAGCTTGCGCGCGACGAGACCTCGGGCGATGTTATTGCGCACGACCTGAATCTGCGCGAAGTCCTCCTTCATATTTCCGATCGCCGCCTGCAGACGTTTTTGATTCTGATCATCGATGACGGCATTCATTTCCGCGGTTCGTAGTTTGCTTTGGTCCACCTGTCGCGAACGATCGGCCGACTTCGGATTATTGTTTGCCGGTGCTCCAGCTCCGGCCGGCGGCCCCTGGGCCAGGGTTGAGCCGGCCAGGCAGAGCGAGAACATTCCAACAACCAAAAAGCCCACGAGTTTCTTGACTTCAACAACTCTGTAATTCACGAAAAACCTCCCGTTACCAAAACGCGATCCCGTCTTCACATCAAGGTGAAATGGAAATTGAAACCTGGTTACTGGACTGATTGTGGGCCGTAAGGCTAATCAGCGTTTGATCAGCACCCAACAATTCATCCGGCAATCTGGCAATCACCACCGTAATCCAATCAAGGCTCGGCAACCTGCCTATCAATTCTACTGCAAGCGGGTACATATGACCCTTCCCGTCGTCGGCCTGGGCCGAAACGATTGATGGGCCATCTCCCGGCCGCAGGTCCAGGTTAGCGGATAGCAGCATCAGCCGGGTGGTACGATCCAAACTGAAGTTGTGAGAGTTTCGAACCGAAAACGGGTCGCGCTTGAACGTCACTGATTCAAGGGCCAGCGCTCGATTCGGAGCCTCACCAGTGAACAGCACCGGCACGTTTGACGGCGAAGGGCGTTGATAGACCCGAACATAGTCGACCAGCATCTCTTGCGGAAAAACGGTGGTGGCATCGGGATTTCCAGGCCAGGCACCGCCGACCGCCACATTCAGAATAATAAAGAACGGATGATCAAAAACCCATGACGTGCCGGGTGGTAAATCCGCCGGTGTGCGCGTCTTGTACAAAAGCCCATCGACGTAAAAGCGCATGACGTTTGGTTCCCACTCGACGGCAAACGTGTGGAAATCATCAGAGAGCTTCTGGCCACCGGGTAGTGTGTAGGCCGCACTTATGGCGCTGCCACCCGAGTAACCAGGTCCATGCAGAGTGCCGTGTGCGAGCGACGGTTCTTTGCCGATATTCTCCAGGATGTCGATCTCGCCGCAGTTGGGCCACCGAGCGGTGTCTATGTTGTTTCCCAACATCCAAAATGCCGGCCAGATACCCTGGCCGTAAGGGACCTTGATGCGCGCCTCAAACCGCCCGTAGGCTTGGCTGAACTTGTTCTTAGTGAGCAGTCTTGCCGAAGTGTAGTTCCGGGTTATGTTATCAGGCCCGGTAAAGGTTTCCTTGAGGGCTTTGATTACCAGGCGCCCATTCTCGACATACGAGTTTGCGGTCCGGCTCGTATAGGTCTCCAGTTCGTTGTTACCCCAGCCGTTGCCGCCGATATCAAATGACCACTTGGACGAATCAGCCGGCGACCCCTTTGGCCCCTCAAATTCGTCGCTCCACGTCAAACTCCAAACCCTTGGATCACTTGCCGAGGCTTTCGAACAAAGCAATAAACATGGAAGCAGGATGGAGATAAACGCAACGATGCGCAGTGTGACAGTAAGGGCGTTGGTCCACGGAACGATTCTCTTGGATTGTAGGTTTCGGTCCAGCGTTTTTGGCATCAAAAAAATCCCTTTCAGCCGAGCAACATACGACCAAAACTTCTCAGGATCAGCTACAATGCGCGCCAAAGAATTTGCGGCAATTATGTCATTAAATCGGATGGAATAGAACCACTGGAAAACTTCGGTTACTGATGCAGTTTGATTTCAGGCAACCATTACAGAACCCAGCGCGGTAGCGCGGGATCCTTTCTGCTACTCAACATAAAGCAATTAAGGCTTTGTAATGCTCGCCGCCTCCGGCATCCCGCGCTACCGCGCTGGGTTCTGTAATTGGCTAGCGAAACTGCATCAGTACCAAAACTTCGGTCCCGCGAGCCTAATCTGTAGGGGCCACAAATAAGGTCACAGAAAACCCCAGACAAAATCGAGACTAAAAATGAAGATTGCTAACCAAGTGCTGCCGGCTCTGCTCTTAACTTTCGCTTCGAGCATCGTCACTCCCGTCCCGGCTCAGGGACCCACCAGGACTGGGTCGGCGCCACGCCAACCCAATCTCATGCCGGTACCCGCGTCTGTCCTGTTACAACCGGGCCGCCTGCCTATCACTAACGCGTTCAGTGTGGCCATTAAAGGTCATGCTGACGATCGTTTGCGCGGGGCCCTTGCCCGTATGACGAGGCGGCTCGCGGGGCGGACTGTAATAACCTTGCCGCCCGATGTCGCCGTCGATGAGAACGCAGCAACCCTGGTGGTCCAAACCGAACGGGCCGGGGCCGCAATTCCCTCCCTTAATGAAGACGAGAGTTATAGCCTCGAGATTAGTGACAAGCAGGCGCGGCTCGTCGCACCAACGGTCGTAGGAGCCTTACGCGGTTTAGAAACTTTTCTGCAATTGCTCCAGGCCGATCGCGCGGGATTCTATCTGCCTGCCGCCAGCATTCGCGATCAACCACGCTTTCCCTGGCGCGGGCTAATGATCGACATCGCGCGGCATTACCAGCCGCCGGAGGTTCTCAAGCGCAATCTCGATGCGATGGCGGCCGTCAAGCTCAACGTTTTTCATTGGCATCTGACGGAGGACCAGGGATTTCGCGTCGAGAGCAAGAAGTTCCCCAGGCTCCATACAATGGGATCGGACGGTTTTTACTACACCCAGGATCAAGTGCGCGAAATCATTGCTTACGCAACCGAACGCGGCATTCGTGTGATACCTGAGTTTGATATTCCTGGTCACGCCACAAGTTGGCTGGTTGGTCACCCGGAACTGGGCAGCGCGCCTGGTCCATACAAGATTGAACGAGGTGCGGGAATCTTTGAGCCCGCACTCGACCCGACGCGCGACCAGACATATAAGTTCCTTGACGTATTCCTGGGCGAGATGGCGGGGTTGTTCCCTGACGCCTACATGCACATTGGCGGTGACGAGAACGAAGGCAAGCAGTGGGACCGAAATCCACAGATTCAAGCTTTCATGAAGGAGAAGGGGATCAAGGACAACCACGCGCTTCAGGCCTATTTCAACGTGCGAGTCCTAAAGATTCTTCAGAAATATGGGAAGAGGATGATCGGATGGGACGAGATCCTGCAGCCGGAGCTACCGAAGGACGTTGTGATTCACTCATGGCGGGGGACTGCGGCGCTGGCCGAGGCCGCAAAAAAGGGTTACGACGGCATTCTTTCGAATGGTTATTACATCGATCTGATCTTCCCGACTTCGCAACATTACGCAGCCGACCCGCTACCTGCTGACAGCACGCTGACTCCTGAAGAGGCGAAACATGTGCTCGGCGGCGAGGCCACTATGTGGAGCGAATGGGTAGCTCCTGAAACCATAGATTCAAGGATCTGGCCGCGGACGGCGGCTATCGCCGAGCGGCTTTGGTCGCCGCGTACCGTGACGGACGTCGAAGATATGTATAGACGTCTTCCAGTTATTAGCCGCCAGCTTGAAGAGCTCGGGATTACTCACGAGAGAAACTATCCCGTAATACTCAGGCGCCTCGCTAACAGTGAAGACATCGATGCACTTCGCACTTTGGCATCCGTGATCGAGCCGGTCAAAGAATACCGCCGCTATCGAATGCGCCCACAGACGATGCTTAGCCCGCTAACCGGACTGGTCGACGCGGCGCGACCTGATAGCGAAGCTGGGAGGAAGTTCGCGGCGATGGTTGATGGAATGCTTGGCGATGGGCCACGCTTTCAGCTTTATCGTTCGGACATCCGTGATTCACTGGTAAGTTGGCGAGACGCCGGAGCCGAGCTCGATCCAATAATTGATCGAGCGCCAGCCTTGCACGAGGCGCGACCACTCGCAAAGGATTTGGCGGATGTCGCGGCGGCGGGGCTGGAAGCGATCGCCTATATATCGGCGGGGAACGCAGCCACCGCGCGGTGGCGTGATGCCCAATTGGCCAAACTGGACGAAGCCGCCAAACCAAAAGCCGCTTTGGAATTAGTTGTCATCCCCAGCGTAAGAAAACTGGTGATCGCAGCGGCGGAACCGGCACCGGCTAAATAGACCGCTACGCAAAATAGAACCGATACACAAACTCCCGTTTAGAGTGCGGCCTTGTCCGCCCGCTCGGGCGGTAAAAAACAATCCCGTTTAGAACGCGGACTAGTCCGCCCAGTCGAGCTACATCATCCTACGAGGGCGCACAAGTGCGCGATCTAAACGGGAGTTGATTTCTGATTATTTCAAGTGCGCCTTCTAATCGGAGTTCTCTTTTTACTTTTGCGGTGTGACGCCTGAACCCTCAACAACCTTCAGGTAACGATTTATTGGCGGGTTTGTGATCTTGTCGACCTTACCGCTGGGCCACCGAATCTCAACGTAATCGACCTTCGACGCGGATCCAATACCGAGTACTTCACGCGGATCATGTGAGGCGAGGTAGCTACCTCCGAACGTTTTTAGCCGGCTGCGTTTTAGTGAGCCTGCTTGCCAATTAATCACCGCTCCGACCGCCCCGGAATTACTCTGTTTAGCAATCAATTGCAGACCAATCCAGTTGTGGCGATTGCCGCCTTCATTGCGCAGCAACACGGGAGGCTCACCGTTGTTTGCGATCAGCACATCAAGGTCGCCGTCGTTATCAAGATCGCCGGTTGCCATGCCTCGTCCAGAGAAGTATTTGTTGAAGACTGGACCAGACTGCCCGCTCACATTCTCAAAACCCTTGCCGCTGTTACGAAAAAGGAGTAGCTGCTCGCGGTACTTCACGCGCGGATTCCGCATCTCGATGAAGTCGTCTGGATGGCCGTTAACCAAAAACAAATCAGAGTTGCCATCATTGTCATAATCAAAGAACCGAAGGCCCCACCCACTGAGAAACTGCGTCGCCGGACCGATCTCGCCTGGCTCGTCGGTGAAAGTGAGATCCTTCTGATTATGATAGAGGCTGAAAAATTCCTGTTCGATGTTGGCCACAAAAAGGTCTTGCCAGCCGTCGTTGTCATAATCTGCAGCATCGACACCCATCCCTGAACGCGCCTTACCCGCTGCGCTAAAGGCTACACCGGCAGCCAGGCCCGTCTCTTCGAATTTTCCTCCGCCCTTGTTGATGAACAAAAAGTTGGGCATGGTGTCATTCGCGACAAAGAGGTCCATTCGTCCGTCATTGTTCAGATCAGTCGCCACAGCGCCAAACGATTTACCGGGAGAGTCCGCTATGCCTGACTCTTTGCTGACTTCAGTAAAGGTGCCGTTACCGTTGTTGTGAAAAAGGTGGCTGGGCCGGGGTTTGTAGTACCGCGGGATGCAGTAGTAACGCCGGTTGATATCGTCAGTGCAAAGGACGTTCAGCGTTTTGTCGTAATAGACAAAGCTGGAAACAAACAGGTCCAACTTTCCGTCGTTGTCATAATCAAACCAGACTGCGCAAGTGGACCAACCCGGAGCGGCGGTGCCGGTCTTATCAGAGACATCGGTGAAAGTCGCGTTCCCATTGTTACGGTAGAGAATGTTGCGGCCATAGCTTGTCACGTAGAGATCGACCCAGCCGTCGCCGTCATAGTCTCCAGCGGCTGCTCCCATGCCGAAGGTGCCGCCGCTCACACCGGCTTTGTAAGTTACATCCGTGAACGTGCCATCACGATTGTTGCGATAGAGCGCGTTCTTGAGAGGCATGGTGGGGGTAAAGAAATCCGCAGCGCCACTATTGACGAGATAGATGTCCATCCACCCGTCGTTGTCATAGTCGAAGAAAGCGCAACCCCCGCCAACCGTCTCTGGTAAATGCCGTTCAGACGAGTGTGCATTGGTATGGGTCCAGGTGATGCCTGACTGCTTAGGTGATAGCTCTTCAAAGCTGACGGCAGACTTCGGCGGCGGTGAAGTTCGCTGAGCGCTGGTAGAAAAAGACAAATTGAACGTGACTGTTAACGCCAAGCCTAGAGCTATAGTTAATCGAAGTCGAGTTCTCTTCGTGTTGTTTCGTGTGATTTCGTGGATCGTCCTTAGGCGCAGGATACCCTCCACTAAATGGCATGAAAAACCACGAAACACAAACCCTCTTTTCACCTTGGCTCTGATGGCTTGACCCCAACTGGTTCCTTTGGCTTCGCACCCTGTAACTTCTCGACGATTCGCATCTCCTCCTGAGCTCGCTCTGGATTTTTGAGTCGCGCAAACAGCACTGCAAGATTGTAGTGGGCTTCAGCTTCCTCAGGATTCAATTTAACTGCCAGTTCAAGCTCCTGTTGCGCCCTTGGATAATCTTTTAGCTTCAGATAAATGGCGCCAAGCGCAACATGAGCTCGTGCATAAGAAGGACGCAATTGAACCGCCTTGCTATGAAGTGAGATTGCCCGCGGCTCATCGTTCTGTTGCTGCGCGATCAGGCCCAGGTAATGGTGGCTCTCTGGCATCGATGCATCTTTCTGGATGCTCTTTTCGAGCCATTCACGTGCCTCGACGTATTTCTTTTGTATCAGCAAGCAATAACCCAGATACATTTGGCCCTGTGCGTTATCAGGTTGAAGTTGCAGTGCGCGGCGAAATGCGTGTTCCGCCTCAACAATGTCGGGCTTCTCCAGCCAAGTGGCGCCGAGCAGGACCAGGTAGGCGGGCTCGTCAGGTTTAATTTTGAGCGCCTGCTTCAAAGCCGTGTTGGCTTCGTGATCAGCACCGGCTTTCAGAGCAACGAGTGCAAACCTGTATAAGGTGTCGGGCGAGGTTGCCGCCAGCCCCTTGCTTTGAGACAGGTACGAAGAAGCTGTCTTCTCGTCGCCTCTCAATTGCGACGCCTGCGCCAATCCTAAAATTGCGTCCGCATCGTCATTCTGCTTATCGAGGGCCAAACGATAGTTCTGCTCGGCGCGATCTGCATCGCCCTTTCGCAGATAACTATCGCCGAGCATTACGAGTAGTGGGGCTGAGACAGTTTGAGAACTCTTTAACTGTTCGATCAGGTTGATGCAGTCGTCAAACTGCCTTTCGGCGAGCATCAATGGGACTACCTTAACGGCCGCTTCGATGTTGTCTGAATCCAGACGAAGGACCTCTTTCAACTCGGCGATTGTTTTTTGTGGCTCGCGCTTCAGCAAATAAAGATGGGCCAGATTCATACGCACCGGGATCCAGTTACCGTCAATTCCCCGCGCGCTCAAAAAGAGCGTCTCAGCCTCGCCCAGCTTTCCCTGTTGAGCTCTAACTGCGCCGAGAAGGTTGAGCGCCCGTACGTCGTTTGGCGCAACCCTAAGAATTCCGGTTAACTGTTGCGCTGCTTCCTCAATGCGATTGTCTCGAATCAGTCCTGCCACCGCTTCAAGCAGCTCGTCGAGACCATTAGACCGGGCCTGGCCGCTCGCCATGGTTTGCGGCACCCAGAAAAACACAATCATCAAAAATAGCGGGAGAAGCAGCGAGAGTTCTCGACGCAATCTTCCCAAGAAAGAATCCTCTGTCCGGTTAGGGCTTTTTGAATTCCTTTTGCTCAATGATTCCCTGACCCTCTTTGATTGTCAGCATCCTGTTAGCATTGACGTCGCTAATCTTGTCGACGACGCCACTCGGCCAACGGATCTCTATCAGATTTATCTTTGCTCGCTTTCCGAGCCCGAAATGCAACCGCAAATCGCTTTGTGAGATGTAGCTGGCGCCGGAACGCACTTCGTCGATCTGTGTCAGATCTGCAGCCACGACTTTCGCACGAGCGCCCACGCCGCCTCGATTGCTTTTGACGCCAATCAGTTTAATCAGCACGGAATTGTTCGCATTCCCGCCGTCGTTACGTAAGACCTGCGGCGTGCCATCCAGATCACCGATGACCACGTCGACATCGCCATCATTATCAATGTCTCCATATGCAGCCCCTCGCCCCACACGTTTCTCCATTAAGGCAGCGCCTAACTCAGCCGCCACTTCGACAAATGTGCCATCGCGATTGTTCCTATGCACCAGGCTGCGCTGCCGGTAGTTCTCGAGTTGCGGGTACACGTGGCCATTGGCTACATGAAGGTCGACCCAACCGTCATTGTCATAGTCGAAGAACTTGGTCCCCCAACCGACATATGGGAGGCTCACGGCCGCGACCTGGCTTTTATACGATAGATCAGTGAATGAATTGGGGCCGTCCGCGTGATAGAGAGTATTGTATTCGTCGGCGAAGTTGGTGACAAAAAGATCTAGCTTTCCATCGTGATCGTAATCACCGAGCGTGACTCCCATGCTTCCCTGCTCGCTGCCGTTTTCGTTGACTCCTACCCCGGCAGGAAACCCAATCTCCTTGAAGGTGCCATCGCCATTGTTGTGGTACAGGAAATTCGGCGTCGAGTCGTTGGCGACAAAGATGTCGACCCATCCATCTTCATCAAAATCACTGCAGATAATGCCGAGTCCGTAATAGCCGTTGGGGTCCGAGACGCCCGCCTTTTTAGAGACGTCCGTGAACGTGCCATCACCGTTATTGCGATAGAGAGAGTCGCCCGCGCCTGGTAATCCTCTGGGTCCGCATTGCACCGGAACGCCTTTGTACTGGCAGGTGCGTCCCTTTCCAAATTCCGGAAGGTGACTGATATCAAACGCCACATAGTTGGAAACAAACAGGTCCAACTTGCCGTCGTGATCGAAATCAACAAAAGCCGCACCGGCGGACCAGCGGGGATCGCCTACACCCGCGCTGTCGGTCACATCATTGAATGATCCATTGCCGTTGTTCTTGAAGAGTCGGTTTTTCCCGAGGCAGGTCACGTAAAGATCGTCAAAACCATCATTGTTATAATCACCAACGGCGACGCCCATTCCCCAGCCAATATCACTCACTCCAGCTTTGACCGCGACGTCAGTAAAAGTACCGTCGCCATTGTTGCGATAAAGGGAGCTTTTAGTCTTCTGATTTGATTTGACCAGATCTACGGTCAGCGAATTAACGAAGTAAATGTCGAGATAGCCATCATTATCATAATCAAACAAGGCGACCCCGCCACTCATCGACTCGACGATATATTTTTTATCTGGTGAGGCGACATGTTTGAAGATGATTCCCGCCGGTTGGGTAATATCGGTGAAACGGACGCCGCGCGTCTGCGCATCGATAGTTTGATAACACAGGGGTAGCAGTAGACTGATGAAAGTCAGGGCTAACCAGACTCTTCGCAACGGCAAGCTGGACACCTCTCTAAACCTCACGGACTCGTTTGAGTTCGCTCTCTGTCTTTTAATTTTTTGTAGATCTCCAGCTGATTTTCACCTTCAGGTTTACGCCCGGCCGCGAGATAAGCCCGGCCGAGTTGGTAACGAATAAACGACTCTTCCGGCTTGAGCTTTATTGCGGTTTCCAGATTATCGACCGCCGCCTGGATTTTCCCCTGCTGCAGCAAGGCCTTGCCTAATTCGTAATGCGCCTCAGCGTAATCAGGCTTTAGTTGGATAACTTCGCGCAGCAACTTAATGCCTTGCTCAGATTTCTGATTCGCCAGCAGCACGAAAGCCAAATGATACCTGGCGCGGACATCTTTTGGATTCAGTGCCACTTCACTTCCGAACTCTTGCTCAGCCAGATCGAGTTTTCCCAGCTTCAGGTAAATCAGTCCCGAATAGTAATGGGCCAACCGCGTCTTACGGTCCAACGCCAAGGCATTATTTAATTCATCAAGTGCTTTAGTTGTGTCACCGCGGTCGTAGAAAGCCTGCCCAAGCAGCATATGCACCTGCGGGCTATTGCCGCGTTCCAACATCTGTTTGATGACCCGATCAGCCTCGTCCTTTTTTCCCTGCTTCCCCAGAGAGATCGCCAGTGGATAATAGAGACCGGACTCGTCTGGTTTATGAGCCAGCGCCTTGCTCAGTAGTTCCGATGCTTTCGCAAAGTCATCCAGCATGAAATAGCTCATTCCCAACAATTGGCTCACAGCGGTATTTGCCGGGTGCATCGACAACTCTTTTTCAAGAGGCGGAATAGCATCCTTGAATTGTTCCGCCTTAAAGCTCGCCAGTCCCCAGTTGAAATTTAGACCTTCCAGTTTCGGATCCCAGTTTCCGGCCAGGGCAAACTCTTCCACGGCTTTCTTAAAATTCTCACGCTGCGCCTGCAACATTCCAAGATTGTTGTGAGCGCTGGCTACGACTTTGGCGTAGTAGGATTCGCTGGTGTTCAGGGCTTGCGTGGTTTTTTCATCCAGTGGATTAGTTTTGGCGACAACACCTTCTGCGGAAGTAATCGCCGGCGCCGTACTGTCCTGCTCGCGCAAGCTCGCCGCGCTGAGGTAGGCCGTAGCGCGCTCTTCATCTTTCTTAAAGCTCTCCGACTTCAGTTGCGCGGCCAGCTGCAGCTCTTTTTGTCCCTCGTCGGTTTGACCAACTTTCAACAACGACTGACCCAGACGATAGTGCGCAGAAGTTACTTGATACTCATTGTGACTCAATTGTGGATTGAGAGTGATGGTCTTTCTCAACACCTCAATTGCCCGCTGGTGGTCACCTTTCGACTGATACGCCTGGCCCAGGTGAAAGTACGGATCAGGGTTCTGCGGTTGAATGCCTGACGCCTTTTGCAGAAACCTTATCGCCGGATCCCATTCCCTTTCGATCGCGTATATCACTCCCAAATAGTAATTGGCGAAAAACTCATCCGGATTTGCGGCCAACTCGACCTTAAACTCTTCTCGGGCATCGTTAAGCCGAGCCGTTCCGTCTTTCAACAAATATGTGAGACCCAGATAGTAATGCGCGCGAGGGAAACGAGGATCGAGCGCTACAGCCCGCTTGAATTCCTCAATTGCTTCAGGCAGGAATCCCGTTTCTCTATAGGCGCGGCCAAAGATAATCCGTAACTGCGGGCGATCGCCAAATTGTTTGAGTATCCGATCGTAGATGCGTTTTGCCGGAGCAAATTCGCGCTGTTTCAGGTGAGCCAAGCCGAGTGTGTAGGCCACATCATGATCGTTAGGCGCCAGCTTTAGCGCGGCTTCCAGCTCAATGATTGCGTTGGGAAAATCGCCGAGCATGAAATGGGTCTTGCCCAACATATGATGCCCGCCGGTGCTTTGAGGATTGAGCGACAAGACTTTGCGCGCGGGCACTAAAGCCTTGCGGTATTGCCCGGCATCGAAGTAAGCAATGACTAAATCCAGTAATACCTCCTGAGAATCAGGACCAGCACCGGCAGCCGACTCCAGAACTTTGATTGCTTCCTGATACTGCTTCCGCGCCGAGTAGATTTTTCCCAACCTGCCATATCCTTCAGCCAGGATGGCGGTAAATTCAACCTCCGCGCCTGCCAGATTGCCGGCGAGTCGGTGTGCTTCGGCAGCCTGGTAATGTTGGCGAATTGAATCCTGAGGAGATTGAAAGACTACGAGCAGAACCAGCAACGGAAAAGTCGCAGAACGTAGATACATCTTTACCTGGCTTCTTGTTCCCTGATATTAGTCCCTAATAAATCCAGACGGAGGGCCTTAGTAAATAAAGCCCTCCGTCATTTTATTCAGCTAGGCTGACTATATCAGAAAGTGAACTTGAACCCGAACTGGATCTCTCGTGGACCAGCATCACGATTGAACTGGCCAAAGCCGCTGGATTGACTCCTGCCAAAGTTCGCATCGTTTATGTTGTTCTGAAAAGCCAGGTCTGAGGATATCAGCGAAACGTAGTTGACACGGTTAAAGACGTTGAAGATCTCAGTCCGGAACTGAATGCCATAACGTTCTTTAACTCTCCAGTTCTTGTTCACCGAGAAATCAAAGTTCTTGCGCGCCGGCATTCTTATGACCCCGCGACCCAGTGTGCCGAATCTACCCACGGCCGGCAGGCTGAATGCTGCCGGGTTTAGATAGTTAGTCCCGTTGTTAAGGTAAATGGGTACGCCAGGAATAAGGTCGGGCCGCTGCGTAGACTGTGCTTCCAGTCCTGCTGTGTTGGCGCCGGAAGTTACGTCGATGGGTGTCCCACCCAGGAAAGTGGCGATCAGATTAAGTTGCCAGTCTCCCAAAATGTAACTTGCCGCTTTGCCCCACCGGCTAAACGAAGGTAGGACATAAACGACGTTGCCAACCAGGGTCTGACGTCGATCGAGATCCGCATCTCCCCTGTCGAGATCGAAATTAAAGGGATCTGTAGTCGCGCTTTGAAAGGACGTCACTGGAACGTTTGAAATAGTATGCCCCCAGGTGTAAGCGGCCTGGAAAGCCAACCGATTAGTGAACCGCCGGTTGAGCCACAACTGCATCGAATGGTGACTCGACTCTCCCGAAGATTCACTCATCGTAAGATCGCCGAGCCCTTTTAATCGACGATTTGCTGCCACGTACGCATCCGTAGCGCCGCCGGTTCTATAAAGTTGAGCCAGCCCAGGGCGCGCGCTTGGGACAATGTCGTTGAAGTTAATGCCGCGCCGCCATAAATGTGATCCACTGTTACCCACGTATGAGGCTTCCAGCACTGTATTCTTCACCACCTCGCGTGACACCGTGAGGTTCCATTGGTAGCTCTCTGGTGGACGGAAATTTTCGGAGACGGCATTACCAATGCTGGTGCTTGAAGCCGTTGCTCTCAGGGCCGCAGGATTTGGAATCGTATCCAGACTACGGAACACTGGATTACTGGCCAGATTCGAACTGCCGTCATGCCAACCATAGCCAGCCGTCTGCGTCCAGGGAGCGTTGCCAGCCATGCGAAGAACGTCCTCAATAACGTTTGAACGACCTATATAGCGTCCAAAACCCATGCGAAGGGCAGTCTTGCCGTCGCCTTTAACATCCCACGCCAAACCAACGCGAGGCTGGAACCCGCCCTTGTATGTATTGACCAGGGCCCGGGGTAATCCGGAAGAGCCGAGTTGATCGGCCCGGACCAGGCCACTGAGCGGGTTGGTGCCGTCGTAGAGTCTTGGGACAAAGTTGCTAATGCGATTGTCCGCAGACCAGCCCGGGCTTAACTGGGACCACCGCAGACCGAGAGTCAGCGTAACTCGTGGCTTGAGTTTCCATGTGTCGTTGCCATAAAACTCCAGGTCGCGCCAGCGTCCCTTTGTAAACTCAGCATGGTCCCATTCGAAGTAACAGCCAAGCGGCAGATCTTTTACCAGCAGCTCGGCAATCACATTCCCAGTGCGATCGTCGGTTTGACAGATCTGGTAGGCCGAGTTGGGTCCACCAGCCTGCTCGTTCTTTCTGTTATTACTGAACAGGGCGCCAAACTTAAGATCGTGAGAGCCCACCACCTTGGAAAAGTCATCTTTCCAAATGAAAAGATCTTCCTCATTAACCCACGGTGCCTGATGCCACAACGCCGGATAACCACCACCTCCCCAAAGCGTTGGCAATCCAAAGCCTTCCGGCCGCGGGAAAACCGTGGGGAACTTACCTGATATCTCCTCATTAAGCGGAGATGTCGAGGCACTGGTGTTAATAAAGATACTGTTGCCCGCACGCGAGAAGGTAAACTCGTTCACCGCTGTCGACGATATGGTATTTGTGGCCTTCACGGCGAAACTGTAGCTTGGCTGATCCCAATCTGAGCTCAGAGTTGGGAAAGGGCTGTCACCCCAAAAATTGCCCGAAGCCACGCCATGCACCCATTTTTCATTGATATAACGCGCCATCACGCTCATGTTATCGGTGATGTTTACATCACCGCGGATACTATCCTGGCGAGTGTTAACCGGCTGGGTGGGGGCATCGACCCAAAGGCCGCCTGAGCCATTGGGGTCAGGGAAAATCTTAAGTATTGCAAGGCCGGCAGGACTGAGCCGGTTGGCCGGAATCCTGTTCCCAGGGAATGGAAGACCAGTGAGTGGATCACGCGGGATTGGACCAGTCCGCGCTCCACTGAAATCTCCTATCTTCTCAGCTGCGGTCGGCACCAATTGTTGGGGCAACGTTTGACCACGCTGCTCACGCCGCCACTCCTGGCTCCAGAAGAAGAAGGCCCGGTTTTTGACTATCGGGCCGTTGAAGTTGAATCCGAAGTTTTTGTATTTTAATGCGCCCTTGCTAATCGTGTTTCCCTGCGCATCCTTGGCGGGGCTCGCTTTCAGAAAAGCATCAGCAGCATTCAGCGAGGCGTCGCGCAGAAAATAAAAGCCGGCGCCATGAAAATCGTTTCCGCCACCCTTCGTGATGAGATTAATGACGGCGCCTTGTGCCTGGCCATACTCAGCACTGAAGCTATTGCGCTCAACGCGAAACTCCGCGATGGAGTCGATTGAAGGAAAGACTAGCAGAGTGGCGTTTGAACCCACGTCCATGTTGTTGACGCCGTCAATGGTCCACAAGTTTGCATTTGATTGGTTGCCATTGACCGACATGTCAACGTTGGAGTCCAGCCCCGTGCCGCGTGCGGCGAAACTTCCCGCCTGCGAAACGCCTGGCACCATCAACGCCAATTGTGCGTAGTTGCGTCCGTTCAAAGGGAGCTCAGTTACCTGCTTCTCAGCGATGAGGCTCGAAACATCACCGCTACGGGTCTCCACCAGATTTGAGTCGGTGGTCACGTTGACAACTTCGGTAACCTGGCCCACTTGAAGGTCGAAATTGACGACCTTGTTTTCACTGACGTGCAACTCCACCCCGGAGACGACCGTTTTCTTAAATCCCTGAGGAGACGTGCTGACTGTGTACTTACCAGCGGGCAAGCTAGGGGCGTTATAGAATCCGTCCCCATTGGCGGTAACTGTCCTCGAGGCGCCGGTGTTCTCTTCCTCAAAGGTGATTTCTGCCTTGGGGACGGCCGAGCCTTGTGGGTCTCGCACAGTGCCGGTGATATTTCCAGACGTACTTGACTGCGCCTGCACGCCCACGAGCAAACCGATAGCTAACAGGACAACTACTGCCTGCGCTGCAATCCTTCTCGACATACCGCACCTCCTCAGTTTGTGGCGCCTTACCACAAGACCATTAAGCGAGTTCAAGGTTGGCCGAGCCAAGCTCGTTACAACCAAAAGCAAAAGCGAAAAAAATACGGGACGGAAGACGTAACGCTTCCGCATATTGAAATCAGCCTTTTGATCGTTCGCTGGTTCTCAACTGTGACGCTGACTAGCCGTCGAGTACACCAACGCCTACACCTTGTAGCTGATCATTGGAAATAACGTTCACCAGTCTCTTGTTCACAAAAAGATTGCGCTATGAACTGACAAACATACCCAGAAGAAAGCCTATGTTCGACTTGGCTTCGCAAGGCCCCTGGAATTAGTGGATGTACGGAACCCTGAGAACGATTTAGCTATTAACTTGTCTGAAGTTTTACTTTGTTGCAGAGCCTACCAAAAGTATTTAATACTAAACCCGTTTGTTGTCAAGAAGTTTTTAAGGCCGCTTATGGCCCAGCAAGTTTTTTTTTGATTCGCAGAACTTTGTTTACTTTCTGGAGAAAGTACGGGGGCTCTTAAGTTGGTGATACAGATGCAAACTTGCTTGCCAGCACCAGGCTGAGGGCACCCATCAATGTTGGCTCGGGGCCCAGAGTTGAAGCGAAGATCTGAGTCGCCGGCAGGCCGCGGCAAATCGTGGCTTCGACCGTCGCTTTGATTTCTTGTGAGATGACCGGCCAGGACCGCACAATTGGACCACCAACAATTACAGCTTCGGGGGCCAGACCGCGGATCAGGTTCGCGATTCCAACACCGAGATAATACGCGGTCTCTTTTAGCGCGGCGAGAGCTGCGTTATCATCCGCAAGAGCGAGATCGACCAGCTCACCAAACGTCACCACCGCTGCTCCATTTGAGCCACTTGAGAGTTTTGCGTACCGAGCGAGCGCGGATCGTTCGGAAGAGAACGCTTCCCAACATTCGTCACTTCCCGAAGCGCACAGAACCGGAGCCCCTTGCCCAATTGTCATATGGCCGAACTCGCCGGCGGCGCCACCTTCGCCTCGGTACACCTGGCCGTCAAACACGATTCCGGTGCCGACGCCACCCTCCACTAACACCAGAATGAAGTCTCGCACTTCACGAATCTCTGGCCTGCCAAACCAGAGTTCAGCTTGTGCAGCGGCGTTAGCGTCATTGTCCATTGTCACCGGCAGTCCGGTCGCTGCATTCAATTCCTTTGCCAGCGGCAAATCGCGCCACTTGAAGTGAGGCACAAATAACTCTCTGCCTTCCAGATCCACGAGACCCGGGAGACTAACGCCAATCCCTTCGATCGTGCCATCATTTTTCCTCATCAGTCTTTGAGCGACGTCGATAATCCGCTTGGTTGTGAGGGTCGCATCAGGGTTGGTTTCAAACTTCTCCTGCTCCAACACTCTCCCCGCTAAGTCGCTCGTGGCAACGATGGTCCGTGTCGTTCCGACGTCAACGCCAATCGCCACGGCATCCGCAGTTCGCAACGATAGGAGGATGGGGGGGCGACCACCGGTCGATTCACCGCTCACTTCCTCAATCAGCCGGTTGATCTTCAGCTCTTCGACAATCAATGAAACTGTTGAGCGTTGCAGGGCGGTTTCATGAGCAATCTCGGCGCGAGAGATTGGTCCTCTTTCACGCACATAGTTCAATATTATCTGACGGTTAATGTCGCGAATGGTGTTGGAACGGGCCACATTCGCTTTTCTTAAATCTATTCGTCGCATAACCGGCTTAACCGTCGGGGTGTTGCTTCTGATGTTTAAAATTAAAATCATCGGCGTCCGGAATTGCGCCGAAAATTAGGGAAGAATAAGTAGTACAGACCTCAGTTCCAGTCAATACCTTTTGTTGCCAATCCGTAACTCCTTACCTCAGATGCGATCGAAATCACTGGTCCAGCCTGTATCGCTTACATAGCACGAACGGGAGCTAGCTAGCGTTCGCATTGAATTGCCTTTGAGGGTTCTCATCGATGTGCAGACAAAACGACTCTTAACGTTGGAGGTTATTTGGCCCAATTGGAGGGAAAGACCGGGTCGTGACAACCCCGTATGATCAGGCGCAAAGAGAAGTTACAGCCTGCTCCCGAATGCCGGTCTAAGCGGCGGCGGCCCCGGAAAACTTGCTTGT
>JBGTCM010000411.1:0-2879 GCA_041748795.1 Pyrinomonadaceae bacterium | reverse complement strand
CGCGGCGCGACAACGCGCCTTCCTCCTGGCATGCTTGATACCAGGCCATGAACTTCTCAAAGAGATCGGGACGATGCTTGGCGATTTCGGAAAAGCGTTGCAGGTCATCTTCTTCGTAATATGCCATTGTGCGATACTCCCGGTTCCATGTCGCAGCCAATCGTTATCGTAATGGTGAAAGCCCCCCGCGCCGGCGAAGTGAAGACGCGTCTCGTGCCGCCCTTGTCAGAAAGCGAAGCTGCTTCGCTGGCAGCATGCTTCGCTCGGGATACCGTTCTCAATGCCCAACATGTCGTGAGCAGTGTGCTCGTCGCTTACGCTCCTTCGGATGCGCGCGCCGATCTCGAAGCGATCCTGCCTTCAGACCTACTTTGGTACGAGCAGGTTGGCGATAACCTCGGTGAACGCCTCGACTCAGTTATCGAACACGCCTTCAGTCACGAATTCGCCCCCCTTATCGTTCTTGGGGCCGACAGCCCTACGCTTCCAATCCGCTTCCTTCAAGAGGCGCTGAACGTACTCGCCTCAGGCGAAGCCGACATCTCTCTGGGACCGACCGAGGACGGCGACTATTATCTCGTCGGCCTGCATCGTCCGGTCCCGACTCTGTTTCACAACATTGACTGGAGCACCCCATACGCTTTCGAACAAACAGCGGCAAACGCCGACAGACTTAATCTTCGCCTCCAGACTCTCCCATACTGGTATGACGTAGACACACCACCGGACCTGAAACGCTTGCACGACGAGATGCACTCCAGCGAAGAATCGCGCTCGCGTGCACCAAACACCTATCGCTGGCTCGTCGATCACCCCTCAGAATTGTGACGCTCGTCGTAATCCGACCTCCCAACGTTTAGATCATTCAACGGCTTTGACTCCCTGCTTGCTGCGAACTGGCGCATAAAAGCGTCCGAGCATTCGTGGTCGTACGCCCAACCAGAAGAGCACCTGCATGGCTACCCACCGCCCGAACATCAGCACAAAGCTGCGTCCTTCGAAGCGGCGCGATGAAGTGACGACCGTACCAGGCACATGAACCATCCTGCCCAGCTTTCTCAACCCTCGCAGTAAGTCCAGGTCTTCAAAGATTGGCAGAGACTTAAAGCCTCCGGCCTGCTCGTATGCTTCACGCCGCACGAAGATCGCTGAGTCGCCGTAGCATAGTCCGAGGCGGCGCAGTTGCGGATACAACCAGGTCATAAGACGTGCCGCCCCTCCTTTCCCATCGAAGCGAACATCGAAGTTGCCGACTACCACCTTTGGGTCACGTAACGCTTCAACGATGAGCTTAATGGCACCCGCTGGCACAATCGTGTCCGCGTGCAGGAACCAAAACACGCTACCCTGCGCAGCACATGCTCCACTATGCATTTGCGCCCCACGTCCGCGCGCCGATCCAATGATTTGCGCCCCGTAGCCGGCGGCAATTTCCCGCGTATCGTCTTCGCTGCCACCGTCCACGACTATGACCTCGGCCCGAACGGACAAACGCGACACCGCGTCAAGCGTCGCGCCGATCGAATGCGCTTCATTGAGCGCCGGGACGATGATCGATATCGTTAGTGGCTGACACGAACTCATTTACGCACCCTTGATCTCCTAAGCCAACAGATAATCCTTCGCTATCGGCGAAGGCTCTCGTACCGGCTCGCCATCGCCAGGTAACGCCCACATCGGACGCTGCTCGCCAAACGGCATGGGGAGAATCTTTATTAAATCAACGTCCTCAACCTCGCCGTACGCAGGCACTCCAATTGTGATTTCACTTTGCGGCACATTTAGTCGGAGCGTACCATGCAGCCGATCCCAAACGGCCAGACCGCTGGACCAATTTGAATTCGTTTCTTCGCGCACAATCGAGTGGTGAATGCCGTGCATGCGCGGCGTTACGATCAGCCAACTGAGCCGCCGCTCGGTATTAATAGGAAGCCGCACATTCGAATGATGAAAAAGTATTGAAAACAGCAGCAGCGTCTGCCAAATCGAAAACGCGAGGGGCGACACGCCTATTGCTAATATCTGAGCCGCCCGCCAAGGAACTGAAAGAACCAGTTCTCCAAAATGAAACCGGAGCGCCGTCGATGTGTCGAGATCAAGATCGACGTGATGCACAAGATGGAACCGCCAGAGAAAGGGGACCTCATGTGTGAGCACGTGCCAGCCGTAAAGCGTGTAATCCAGTAATACGACCGCGAGCGCTGTTTCCACCCATACGGGCAAGCGCAGCAGTTTCAGCAGTCCCAGCCTGCGCCTCTCAACCAAACAGGTAAGACGTCTGGCCAGCGGACTCTCCGTGAGTTGTAGAGCTACCGCGCCCACGCCGGCCAACGCCAGATTGCGCGCATTATGCCTCAGTTTTGGCTCAACTTCGCGGCGCAAAGGGCGCCGCCATTCAAGCCATGTAAGCAAGCCGACAGCGACGAAGATCAAAGATGCGCTCAACAGGGATGGAATTGTTTTAGTCTTCATCTCTGCATCTTAATCAACAACAGTTTGTGCCCGGCTCACAACAGTCGTTTCCAGTAAGATCTGTGACTTCATAGTTCAGTCCCTTCGTCTCGCGCGGATCGCGCACCGCGGAGCGACTGCAGTCGAAGGCCTTCGCTTCCTCCAGCGAAATTGCTTCATACGGCTCGATCGGAAGAATGTCGCCCGCATACGGCTCGCGGCTGTAGATTCGGAACGTCTTATCACAAACCGCCATCCTCTTCCCTCGCTCTAACACGTGCCCATCCTCGTCAATTACCTTGCTCCACGGACCGCGATAAATCACCGCCTGCTTACGTTCCCAGCACGGTCCCTGCTTTCCTTTGTGGGCCACAACCGTGATTGAGCGAAACTCGATTCCTTGAATTGTGCGCCATGGCTTTTCGTCC
>JBGTCM010000410.1:0-1977 GCA_041748795.1 Pyrinomonadaceae bacterium | reverse complement strand
CCGCGACGATCGCTTGCAATCGCTGACGGTCGCGGGACGAAGTCGTGAAGGAGATACCGCTGCGCATGCGGAAGACTCGCACACCACGGCACAATCTGGAATCCCAAATCGGACTCTTTCGATCCGATCAATCCACTAGATCTTAGTTTGCGCAAACAGTCGATCGAACTTTCCGGGTCCAGGGAGTCGACCGACGGAGTGAGCGGCCGCAGAATTCGAAGAGAGTTTGGAGTTGAGTCAAGAAGAATTGATTTTGCCAAAGTTCAAAGTTGTCTTCGTGGATTGTTGGAAATTTTAAATGTTGAACGAATGTGGTTGTTTTTGGATGAGTGGAGCGAAACTCCTCGAGCTATACAGCCATTTCTTGCTGATTTGATTAGAAAAACAATACTGCCTACTGGAAAGATTATCACAAGGATTGCCGCCATTGAGCAAAGAAGCTCTTTTATAAACAGAGTTTCATTGGGCGATTACGTTGGCTTGGAACTTGGTGCCGACATAGCGTCTGATTTAAATTTGGATGACTTTCTTGTTTTTGATTACGACGAACAGAAAGCAATCAATTTTTTCCGCGAGTTGATATTTAAAAACTACAAAGCTCTGGCCGGCGATTCTTCAGGTTTGTCGAGCGCTCCTGAGCTTTCAAATTTACTATTCACTGAGAAACGCGCAATTGAAGAATTTACTCGCGCCGTAGAGGGTGTTCCCAGGGACGCGCTAAACCTCATTTCCAAAGTTGTGACCCGTGCGTACGGCAGAAAAGCTGGCGTTGACGACATAAGGCGAGCCGCGCTTGACTGGTACTCACAGGACAAAATGAGCGTAGTAAATAGTGCTCCTGAACTACACAAGTCACTTAATCATATTGTGGATGAAGTTATTGGCAATCGGAAAGCTAGAGCATTTCTGTTCCCCTCGAACTTTCGACATGACACTATTGATAGCCTTTATGATGCCCGGGTTTTGCATTTGCTGAAGAAGAACGTTTCATCTCGGGATGAGCCGGGTAAGAGGTATGACGTTTGGAAAATTGATTACGGCTGCTATGTTGATTTAATAAGGACCCAACAGGCCCCACTTGGTCTGCTTCCCGACGAAGGAGAGCCATTTGTTGATGTCCCAACTGACGATTATCGTTCGATTAGGCGGGCAGTTCTCCTTCCAGAGGATCTTGATAAATACAGGTCGATGTAAGCAAGCGTGAGTTCGGTGCTTGCATCAATCATATCCGCTTATAAACCTTCCTTCGCGACCCACTTGCGCGCCCGCGCCGCGCATTCGAGCCGAAACGCCACGGATCACTCCCGCGCCGCATCCTCCGCCTCGATCTCGGCGAAAACCTCCGCGTGCGAATAGGTCCGCCCGCCGTCCCGCTCCATCTCGGCCAGCGCCTCGCGCGCCTCCATCAGGTCGAAATGATCCTCGAGCCGGTCGAGCATCTCGACGTCTTTCACAGACACGATCACCGCCACCGGCTTGCCCCGCCGCTGAAGCGTCACCCGCTCGCCGCCGAACTGCACGCAGCCGATCACGTCGGCAAGCCGATCGCGCGCCTCGCTCACCGAAAGCACCTTGGTCATGGTCCGATCTCCATCGTACGAAGCGTACAAACCGGAACATAGGCGGTTTGGGTTACGAAATCAATCTGTCCCCTACCGCTTCTTCTTCGCGGGCGCGCGGGACTTCTTCGCCGTTGCCGTGCCGGTCACGCCCCCGGTCAGGGCCTTCATGAAGGCGTTCTGCTGGCGCTTCGCCTCGGCGGCCCAGGCCCCGCGGGCGGGTCCGGCGGCCTTGTTCGCAGCACTCAGCCATGCGCTCATCCATGGGTTCTTCATCTCACGTCTCCTGGCCAAAGCAGAGGAACGCCCGCGCAGGGGGCGGGGTTCCGGCGAAATCCGCATTGGCCCCGTTTGGTACAGCCGCGACCCCGCGCCGCGCTCCGGAACCAAGCTGGCCGCGCCCGGGTTAGCCGACCGC
>JBGTCM010000409.1:0-4892 GCA_041748795.1 Pyrinomonadaceae bacterium | reverse complement strand
GTTTTTGACAGTACTTTCACTGGTGGTTTTGATGTCTTTGACAAGTTGTCAGCCCGCCGCACCCGACACAAATCGCTCGGCGGCCCCTGCCGGTACGCCAGAAACCGTAGACACTGCCGCGATACAAGCAGAAATTCTACGCATTGAAAATGATTGGCCCAGAGTCATCCGCGAGAAAGACGTAGCCGCCGTCAGACGTGTCGAGGCTGACGATGTAGTGGTTGTCTATCCCGACGGATCTACCGGTGGCAAAGCTCAGGACATTACTGACGTTGAGAGTGGCGCCATGACGGCAGAGTCGATGGAGATGGCGGATCTCAAGGTTAACGTAATCGATAAAGATACGGCCGTAGCAACCGGACGGGTAATTATCAAGAATGGTAAGTACAAGATGCCTGACGGTAAGTCGATCGACATTAGTGGTCAGTATCGGTTCGTCGACACCTTTGCCAGGCGCAACGATGAATGGAAGCTTGTCGCCGGCGCATCAGTTCCCGTCCGGGATCCGGGGCCGGCAGCGTCACCTGCGGCTTCACCAAAAGCTTCTCCGGCCGCGTCGCCAAGGACTTCGCCCGCCGCGAGCGTTTCACCCACTCCGACACCGTAGTAAATCTTCAACGTTCGACGAGGCTGTGATGGAGCGCACGGTTCATCACAGCTTCGCCGCAAAGATGACTATAGAACCGGTCCGCGCACGGTTCTGTTATCGCAACTGGTCCGGCAAGTCCTTGACTAATCTTTTCGTTTGGAATAGAACCCACGCGCTCTGCCAATAACCTTAGGAGTCAGACAATGAAGAAGATCCTTGTATTCGTATCTATCCTGATCGTCGTGGCCGCATGTGCTGCGCCGCCGACAAATCGAGACTCAGATCCTTCGACAAGTACTAACAGTTCCGCGGAATCCTCGGCCCCGCTAACCGAGGCCGACGCTATCGCCAAGGAAAAAGCTGTCTGGGACATGCTGAAGAAAAAGGATTACGACCTGTTCGCAAAAATGCTGACTGAGGACTATCTCGAAGTTGCCTCAGACGGCGTGTATGACAAAGCCGGTATTGTCACTTTCCTGAAGGATCTTGATTTTACCGACGCCACTTTCTCTGATTGGAGACTGCTTCAAATCAATAAAGATGCTGCTGTACTTATGTATAACTTGACGCTGAAAGGAAAGTTAAAGGGCGAAGATATTCCACCAGGACCCTATCGCGTCGGTTCGGTCTGGGTGAATCGCAACGGCAAATGGCAGGGGATCTTCTACCAGGAGACGCTGGCACAAACAGCTCCGCCACCGCCGCCACCATCCCCAGCCGGCACCCCAACTTCGAGCCCCACGGTGAGCACGGGCACGGTTTCAATTCCCGCGGACCCGATTGAAAGAGAGAAACTAGTTTGGGATGCACTCAAGCGTAAAGACTACGACGCGTTTGCATCCTTCCTGGATAGCGCTCAAGTAGAGGTGGAACCGCATGGAGTTTTTGACAAAGCCGGAACCCTCAAGCTCGTGCGCATGTTCGATGCGTCGAAGGGCGAGCTTAGCGATTTCAAAACAGTCAAAATTAATGACGATGCCACGCTCGTTACTTATGTAGTGACTATTTCCGGCCCTAAACCGGAGAAAGAACGGGCCACCACTATTTGGGCCAATCGCGGTGGCAAATGGTCAGCGTTATATCATCAAGGAACGCCGGCAGAGGACCAGGCCGCGGCTTCGCCGACACCGGCGAAATAGGCTACTACAGAACCAAGCGGAGCATAACTAGCACTATCCGCAGATTACGCAGATTGCGCATGTGCAGTTGAAGATCCTCGCTTCGCCAACCAAATATGAGGTGGTGTCTTATGAGCCTTTGAATTCTGCGTAATCTGCGGATAGTGCTGTTCATGCCCGCTCGGTGCTGTTAGCAGAACGGTCCGGCGAAAGCCTTGCCTAATTCTTTTGGTTGGAATAGAACGCACGCGCTCTGTTCAATAACTCTCAGGAGTAGGCCGATGAAAAAAATTCTGACGCTCGTATTGGCACTGATCGTTGTGGCCGCATGCGCCGCTCCCCCGACAAATCGGGACGGAGCCGTCGATACTAATCGGAACGCAAACCGCCCCGCTGATGCAGCCCCGGCCATTGCAGAGGCAGACGCAATTGCCAAAGAAAAGGCAATTTGGGACGCGATCAAAAACAAAGATTACGCGGGCTTTGAGGGCATGCTGGCTGACAGTTTCGTGGAGGTTTTGCCCGACGCAGTTATGGACAGAGCGGGCTCACTGGCAGGCGTCAAGCAATTTGAACCTTCCGAGATCAATTTTAGCGACTGGAAGTTCCAATCAATTGACAAAGACTTGTTCCTGGTGGTCTACACCGTAAGCGTCAAAGGAAAGTTTGCGGGTGAAGAGGTTCCTTCGGACCCTGTTCGCTCGAGTTCAGTTTGGGTAAATCGCGAAGGAAAGTGGGTAGGCGCCTTTCACCAGGAGTGTGCTGTAGCGAAAGCAAGCCCTTCGCCGCCAAACCCGGCCACCGCGCCCACCCCCGCCGCCTCGCCAGAGGCCGCATCGACGGCAGCAGCAACAGGTCCGGATCCAATTGCCAACGAGAAATTGGTCTGGGATCTCTTGAAGAGCGCAAGGTATGACGCATTTGCCGATTTGCTCACTCCGGAGTTTATTGAAGTAGCGCCCGACAACGTTTACGACAAGGCCGGTACAGTCAGGGGCATTCGCATGTTCGACGCGTCGAAGGCGGTTTTGAGTGATTGGAAGACGGTGAAGCTCACTGATAATGCTTCCGTTGTCGTTTACATGGTTAAAAACGCCGGCGGGTCTCCCGGAGGGGAACGCCACTCGACGATCTGGGCGAATCGCAGCGGCAAATGGTTAGGAGTATTTCATCATGGCGGCACCGTGGTGAGGAACCCGCCGCCGCCGCCGAAGGCTTCAGCGTCGCCGTCACCGAAGTAGTCCTGCAACTAAGGCTTTGCACAAAGGCAGGCCGACGTGGCTCGTGCAATGAAAATACATGAGTGAAGAGGGCAGGCCCGAAGGGCAGTTAGTTAATAGCCACGTCCGTTAGGGCGTGGATGATCGACCAATTTGATACCTGAGGCGCGAAGCGCCGACAGAAGTGGGACGTGAGTGTCGGCCCTTTGGGCCTAGGCAGAGATTTGCCGGTTACCACGCCCTCACGGGCGTGGCTACTCACTCTCGGCCCTTCGGGCCGCTGAACGACCCTTTTAACGTTGGACCAAGGCAACGACTTTTGTGCAAACCTTGGCTTGATAAACTGTAGATTGGCTTTAAGCCCAGATTCCGGGAATGCTCGTCGTGCATGACGGGCATTTTCCATCTGGGGTGACCTTCTTTTGCCGGATCAAATAGCCGTAACGATCGACGAGCAATTCATCACACGAAGGGCAGTAAGTGTTTTCCCAGCGTCCGACTTTTCCCGGCAGGTTCCCTGCATAGACGTAACGAAGTCCCGCCTCGCGTCCGATTTCACACGCACGCACCAACTGTTCGGCAGTAGTGTTTGCGTTCTCAGTCATGTTGTAGTCCTGGTGAAACGCTGTGACGTGCCAGGGAATGTCAGGAGAAACAGCGGCGATGAAATCCGCCGCGCGTTTCAGTTCATCTTCCGAGTCGTTAAAGCCGGGAATAACAAGGGTGACAATCTCTTCCCAGAAACCACGATCGTGGACCATCTGCACCGTCTCGAGAATGTTATCCACTACGCCACCCAGTTGCCTGTAGTTTCGATCGTTCATCGACTTCAAATCTATCTTGTAGCAATCAGTCCACGGGCGCAGATAATCGAGCACTTGCGGCGTGGCGTTGCCGTTCGAAATGAAGGCGGTAAGAAAGCCGGCGGGCCGTGCTTGCTTGAAAACGTCGACAGCCCACTCCGCGGTAATCAGAGGTTCGTTGTAACTGCTTCCGACCATCGATGCGCCATGCGCTTTGGCCATACTGACGAGACGCTCGGGGGTAACAATTTTAGGAGAGGTTCCGGCCGAGTCGTCGCGAAGGGCCTGCGACGTCAGCCAGTTTTGGCAGTAGCCGCAATGAAGGTCACAGCCGAGCATGCCGAAAGTCAGAGTGTCTGAACCCGGGAGGACATGAAAGAACGGTTTCTTTTCTGTCGGATCGCATGCGAGCGCGGCAACGTAGTTTGTTGGGACGCGGAGATGGCCGCTCTTATTGAAACGAACTTTGCAGATGCCGCGCTTGCCTTCCTTGATTAGGCAACGATGGCCGCAGGCGTAACACTTGAGCGCGCCATTGGGCAATTGTTCGATCAATTCGGGCGCCGCGTCGGTGGTCAAAGAATCCAGGAGCTCGGCAAGGGGGGCTGATTTAGTACTAATTGGCATAAAACACTGACTACTTCGTACTTTGTTCTTTGTTCTTTGTACTTTGTTCTTGCTGCTCTTACTATTATCGTCAGACTAGTTCAAAGCACAAAGCACAAAGCACAAAGCACAAAGCACAACCGTCCTTATGATCATAGAAGAAATCACAGTCACGGCTTTTCAACAGCACACACGTATCCTTGGGTGCGAAAAAACCAGGCGTGCTATCTGCATCGATCCCGGCGACGACTCAGAAGGAATCGGCGAGGCAATCGATAAGCATGGCTTTGAGTTGCAGGCGATTGCGGTAACGCATGCCCATCTCGATCACGTGGGTGGCGTTTCCGCATTAAAGAAACTGAAGCCGGGCGCCGACATCATGCTTCACAAAGCAGACGAGTTTATCTATGAAGCGCTTCCCGAACAGGCGGCGTGGATTGGCATTCCCCGCGAGCAGTGGCCCGCGTTTGGATTTGATTTTGAGGCCCCGCCGAAGGTCGACGGATATTGGCAAGACGGCCAGCGTTACCAGGTTGGGGAATTGGAATTCAAAATC
>JBGTCM010000408.1:0-15094 GCA_041748795.1 Pyrinomonadaceae bacterium | reverse complement strand
CGGAAGGGTCGCGACCGAACCGGATTCCACCGACCTGGATACTGGAGCGTTGCAGGAATTCAATCAGCGATTCATGACGCATCCGGAACTGCGGGCTGTGATTCTGTCGGTTGGCGATGGGTTGGGCTATGCGGTGAAAGTCTGACCTTGGCCGCAGGCTTGATAGGTAGTCTTCACGACCTTTGGCTAATAAATAGGGGCGATCCACGAATCACACGAACTAACACGAAATAGTTTTAGTGTAACTTTGTGTCATTTCGTGGACCGTCTCTGTCTGATCCAACAATTTGATTCTCAAAGACAGTCACGAGGCACGGGCAGAAGCCGCCAGGATCATTCATCTGGGCGGCGTCATAGCTTTTCGCACGGACACCTTCTATGGCCTGGGCGCTGATCCCTTTAACGCATCGGCTGTTCGTAAGATTAGGGAACTAAAAGGCAGGGAAGAGGCGAAGCCGATCCTGTTGTTGATTTCGGACCTCACCGAAGTCGATCGGTTTATTACTCACCAGTCGAAACTTTTCAAGTCAGTTGCAAATCGTTTTTGGCCTGGGCCAATCACACTGATCGGTCCCGCTCGAGCTGAATTGCCGGTGGAGTTAACCGCCGGGACGCAGACGATCGGGCTGCGTCTGCCTAACGATGAAGATGTTCGTTCTCTTGTTCGCGAATGTGGAGGAGCGTTGACTGCTACCAGCGCCAATGCGTCGGGCAGTGATTCTGCGCGTACGGCAACCGAAGTCGCGAATTATTTTCCCCATGGCATCGATTTGGTTTTGGATGCAGGGACCGTCACCGCAACTGAGGCTTCGACAGTTTTAGATTTGAGTGAAGGGCAACCTCTGTTGATCAGAAAAGGCGCCGTAAAGCTGGGAGAACTATCCGCAGATTACGCAGATTCACAGACTTAAATACATAGTTCCGGATACCTGGTACTTCGTTCCGGTTCAACCACATGCCCGGACAACGGTTCAAAAAAATCTGTGTAATCTGCGGATTACTGCTGCACCGTCAAGTTCTTCACAAATCCCCAGTCGCCGCTGGCATCAACTTTAATATTCCCCACGCTCTTCTTGGCGATGACCATGTTCGCCTGATACCAGAGCGAAAAACTCGGCACGTCGCGGCTCACAATCTCCTGAATGCGCGCATACAGTTGTTTCGCTTTCTCCCGATCGAAAGTGTTCACTGCTTCATCCAGCAGGACGTCCAGTTCTTTATTGCTGTAGCGGCTGCGATTGCGCGCGGCGCGCGTCTCAGTTGGTATCTCAGAGGTCGCAAAGAGGTCTTTGTAAAAAATTGGATCCTGGTTGCCACCTACCCATTGGCCGTAGGTAATCTGAAAATTTCCTCTGCGCAACTCATCCAGGAGAGTGTTTAGTTCGGGAGTCTCAATCGTCACCGGAATGCCCACGTTTTTCAGATAGTTCTGAATCACTCCTGCGTAATTCTTCGCTGAAACACTGCTGCCAGAAACTTTAAAGACCAGCGCAGTCGGAAACCGCGTTTGTGGTCCATCGCCGTCCGGATCTCTGAAGCCGGCCTCATCCAACAACTGCTTCGCCTTTCCAGGATCAAATGTATAGGTCTGTCCCGGCGCGTAAGCCCAGGATTCCTCCGGCAGTACCGAATGCGCAATCTTTCCCTGGCCCAGCAACAGATCGCGAATCAAACTCTCCCTATCAACCGCAAGCGCGATCGCCTGCCGCACTCGCACTTCGTTGAGCGGCGGTTTACTGCAGTTGAAGGTGAGAAGGTTTAAGTTGGAGCCGGGAAACTGAAGTACCTGCAAGTTCGCGTCCTGCCCCAGAAGTTTTATCGCATCAGGTGAAAGGCTTGTAGGCAGAGGCGCGATATCTACGCGGCCTGAACGAAGCTCAGCTTGAAGCTGGTTGGTGTCCGCCAGTACCCGCACCTGCAGACTCTTTACGTTCGGCGCGCCGTCCCAGTAATCATTGTTGGCTTCGAGATCCAGGATCTGCTGCGTGCTGTTATAACTCTTGAACTTGAACGGACCGGAGCCAAGAGGATGGTCCTTCTGCGTCGCATAGCTGTCTTTTGGAATGATTGAAATAGGAACCAGGTTACTGAGCAAACCCGTCCAGGGTTTAATCAAAGTAACCACCAGGGTCTTTGCATCAGGCGCTTCAACGCTCTTGATGTAACTCTTCTTTTCGGCGCCCGAACCTTCATAGAAGCTGGCGGATTTTGCAAAGTTACTGGAAAAAACCAGGTCGAGCGTGTACTTGGCATCAGCTGAAGTCAGAACGCGGCCATCATGAAATTTCACTCCTTCTTTCAAAATGAAGGTGAACACGGTCCCGTCGTCGGAACGACTAACCTCAGCCAGCTCGCCGACGTAATCAAATTTTTCGTTCTTCCTCAGCAGCGAGTTAAACATCAGGACACGCACACGTTCGCTGGCAGCGTCGACGGATGGCGAGCCGATGGGATCGATGGTGCGAATGTTATCGCCGAGTGCTATCACGAACGCATCGCTTCGTGGACGGCGGCAACTGGCGGACAGCAGCGTTGCCAGCCCAATTACAAACAAGATCGCTAACGCCTTGCGATGCATTAGATTGATCCTCCATAGGTATAGCCGAGCTTCTCATTAAGTGCGGCAGTTTCCTCCGAAAGAGCTTTTAATTTGTCGGCATCAAACGGCATGGGCGGCTTCACGATCTGTTTCATAGCGGCAATTCGCCTGAGCGAACCTCGCACACGGTCCTTCGGAAGTTTACCTGCCCGCGCAGTCGCCAGCAGCGATTGATAGCCACGTCTGATAATCTCCGGGTGAGCGCAAATCAGCATCATGTCCTGTCCGGCCAGAAAAGCACGCACAACTGCCGCTTCGATGTCGCAGTGTTTGGAAATAGCCCCCATCTCCAGATCGTCCGTTACAACCAGATGCTGGTAACCCAACTCCTCGCGCAGTAGTTTGGTCACGATGCCGCGACTGAGCGACGCAGGTTCCAGGAGACCGCCTGTAACTCCTTTTTTGATATCAATGTTTGGAAAGCCGCCGTGGCTTACCATTACACAGCGTACGCGATCGTCCTTGCGTTGGAAGAGTTCGATGTAAGGCGCCAGATCCGCGGCCATCAAATCGTCATGCGACAGACTCACCATCGGCATCTGCTCGTGTGAGTCAACCTCGCCGGCGCCGATGCCAGGAAAATGTTTCAGACAACCAACGATGCCCGTCTCCTGCAACCCGCGCAAATAGACAGTCGTGTAGCCAAGTACTTCGCCCGGCGAGCGGCCAAACGAGCGGGAGTAGAGACCGTTGGAAAGAAGGTCGCGCTCCTCGGTCATAATCGACATCACCGGCGCGAAATTCATGTTGAAACCGAGAATCCGCAACGCTTCTCCAGAAATTCTTCCCAGTGCCCGCGCGCCGGACAGATCGCCGTGCTCGCGAATTGTCCTGGCCGAGGGCATCGGCGTAAAAACCTTGCGCAAGCGATCGACCAACCCACCCTCCTGATCGACGCCGATTAGAGGGTCAATGGGCAGTATCTCGCGGACTCCGTCCAGAAGATCTCTTATCTGCCTGGGCTCGATGACGTTGCGCCCGAAGATAATGATGCCTCCCGGCTGTATCTCTTCAATGAGAGCGCGGGCTTCGGCGTCAAGCTCAGTACCTATGAGGCCGATGTAGAAGAATTGTCCGATTTGTTGTTCCAGTGAAAGCGAGTGAAGGGAATCCAATGGCATTTTTAAGAGTGTGCTCTATTCAACTTAAGAAAAAATATGAAAAACCGATGTCACTATAAGGCAAGTTTAGGTGACGGCCAACGACATATTTGGACTGCGGCGGCTTGACGCCGCTTTCTGATGCGCTACCTCACTCCCGAACTTATACGCCCTCTTGCGAGAGAGAAAATCGCAGCTTGACGCCGCTTTCTGATGCGCTACCTCACTCCTCAGCTTATACCCCCTCCTGACAGAGAAAAGGCGGCGTCAAGCCCCCGCACTCCAAATCCTAATCCCATCCTCATTTATCTTTGTTTGTTTAAGTAGTATAAGACCATCATGCCGCGCCAGATCACCGATCGGGAAGCAATCCTTTCAAGCCTGAAGTCATTAGAGATCACTGCTGATCTGTTTGCCGAAGTAAATGGAAAACTGAAAAACGCCGGCGACCTGGAAGTTATTGTCGACGGCCGCGAAAACAACAGCGGTAAAAAAGTCGGACCGTATATCCGTTTACTCGCTTATGACGCCGAAGAGATGATCATGCGGCAGGGCGAATGGGGAGGTAACACTTTCTACCTGTCAGTAAGCGGCGTGCTCGACGTTTACATCACCGTACCTGGTGCCGAACCGCGAAAGATCAGCCGGTTGCAACCCGGTTCCTGTTTTGGAGAGATGGCGGTGCTTGCCGGTGTCGAGCGAAATGCCACGATCTCCGTCCCCAGGCACGGGAAAGCCACCGTACTTGAAATCACTCGCCCGGCCCTTCGTCTTCTCCGAAAACTTCCCCGGTTCGGTCGCGTGCTCGATGAAACCTACCGCAAGCACGGATTTGGCCGCGTGATGGAAGACCTCCATCCGGCAATTGGACAGGGAAACGAAGTGGTGGTCAGAAAGCTTCGAGAGATTGCCACCTTCATGGTGTATGGCAAACACCACGTTATCTGTAATGAACATTTTCCGATTGAGAAAATCGTACTGATCAAAAGTGGTTGGGTACGACGAGTGCGCGGCGTCCCATTTGATGCCGCATCTACGGGCGTGGCGGCGGGCATGGGCCAGTCCATCGGTGTCGACTTTCTTGGTGCTGGAAACTGTCTGGGACTCGAGGGCGTGGAGACGGGTGAGCCTTGGAACTATAGCGCCACGTGTATGGCTCGCACGGAGGTACTTGAAGTTCCGGTGGGGCCACTCACAGAAGAGCCTGTGCTGCGGGCACAAATTCTCGCGGCTTTTTCAGCGTTTTCAGCGGCCGACGACTATCCGCCGGCGATCGAATCAGTAAAGGACCTGCGAGCACTGGCATCGGCGGAGGAAGAAATTACAACCGGCATTGTTGACGGAGCAAACCTGCTGGTTATGGACATGGATCTTTGCGTCCGATGCGGGAATTGTTCGCTCGCGTGTCATAAGGTCCACGGCCAATCGCGTCTGTTGCGCCGCGGAATTCACATAGAACGACCGGTCACGATCGGCTCTAAACGCACGCAGCACCTGCTAACACCACAGGTTTGTATGCACTGTAAGGATCCGGAATGCCTCACCGGTTGTCCGACTGGTTCGATATTTCGCGACCCGCGAGGTTATGTGGATATTGACCCGGCCACCTGCATTGGCTGTTTCGATTGCGCTACTCAATGTCCCTACGATGCGATCACGATGATTCCTAAGAACGGCAATGGGGATAAGAAGGCGCATGTAGATTTCAATCTGATGGGCACACTAAAGAAAGTACTTGGCCGTTCATCTTCGCTGCCCTCGCTGCCACTTACACCGTCTGACGATGTCGTAGCTATCAAATGCAATCTGTGCGAACACACGCCGCTCAACCCGCAAGGCGCCAAGCGTCAAGCGTACTCATGCGAAGAAAACTGTCCGACGGGCGCGCTCGTGCGTGTGGATCCGGTCAAGTACTTCACGGAAGTCGAAGGCACGAAGGGTCTAATCTTTCAGGACGAGACACACGCCTTTGGTCGAAATATCCATAAGAGCGATCCGCCTGCCAACGCCCTTCATCTGGGCGGCGCTGCACTAGTCCTTTTGGCCACCCTTATCACAATCTGGGGATTGGTTACACGCGGTTTCGATGAAGTAATCGCGGGATCATGGTTGACGATGCGCTGGGCCACCGGATTGGTTGGCCTCTTCGGCGTCGCCGCGGTTATGACCTATCCGTTACGCAAGCAAGTGTACCGCCGGCGCGCGGGCGCGCTTCGCTACTGGATGCTGATCCATGTTTACACCGGCGCTCTGGCGGGCGTGATTCTGATGTTGCACGCAGGAACGCGCACCGGCGGTCTGCTGACCACTGCGTTGTACATTGCATTCGACATCTGTATTGCGTCGGGGCTGTTTGGCATTGCGGCTTACTTACTCGCGCCGAGGATCATGACCAGTATCGAAGGCGACCCGCTGCTGATTGAAGACCTGGTCGCGCGTCGCGAAGAGTTGGGGAATGAAATGGCGGAGATTGTGAAAGGCAGCGATGGATGGCTCCGAGAGGAAATCGAACAGCGCGTCGTTCCGCGGTTTAAGACGCTCGGTTTTCTACTGCGGCAGTTTACACGCCGAGAGCCTCTGACAGCGTTGCAGGCGGAAGCGCGCGAACCGTTCAAGGATCGGATGTCGCGGCTGGCCACCGATGACGAGCGAATGCTTCTCCTCCGAGCGATTGAAACTGCGGTGACTATTCGTCGTGTGGATGCGTTGATCCACCTGCATAAGGTTTTACGTATTTGGATTGCGCCGCATGTGGTTTCGACTTCAATCATGTTGGCGCTGATGGTCGTTCACATAATTCAAGTTGTTTACTTTGCCGTTTGAGCGGGTCTTTTCGCCGCCCTTGGGGGCAGTAGCCCGACCGTTAGGGAGGGCGCCAAGGGCGTCATAGTCAACTCAACGCCCTCCCTAACGGTCGGGCTACTGCCCCGTTTCAACAGACTGAGGAAGATGCCGTCGCCGCGTAAATTCATAATCATTCGTGAGGACCTGGTACAGGACCCCCTTACGATAATTACCGAGGGCCTCCTCATCGGGCGGCTCCCAACCTGCGAACTGCCGCTTAATCACCCTGCGGTGTCGCGAGCGCAGGCTGGTATTCGCGGACTCTCCGAGGGTTTCTACTTATTCAGCCTTCGCCAATCAAATCCAGTCAAGCTAAACGGAAATCCAGTCGAACAAAGTTCCGCGTTGGCGCCGGGGGACGTTTTGGAGGTTGGCCCTTTTCTACTGGAGATCGACCGCCGCGAGGATGCCTTAGTCATCAAGGTGACGCTGCGAATTGGCATGGTTGTAAAAGCAACCGACGACATCACGCCTACTCTTCAAACGTCGAAGCTACGTTTGGAGACTGCTGCTCAAGCGAAGAAAGCGGCGGGCAAGACGGCTGCGGCCCCGTTGCCTGGGGATAAGGCCCTCGACATTTTCTGGGACAAGCGCATTCGCGAAGCCGGCAAAATGGTGAAGGTTTCCGCGCTTTTTCCCAAGGGCCAGCGCCGGGCGGGCAAGACACAGTTTAATTGGATGCCAACGTCAGATCTGACTTCCCGTTGGCCCATTTCATTTCTGGTTTGGGGTGCAATCGGTGTTGGTTTGTTATCCGTGGCCGCGGCTTTTTGGTACACGGCTGCTTACGCTCCTGCGCCAATTTCCAACGTACACGTAAAATCAAAACTGGACACCACGCCGGCCATCGCCGCGCGAGCAAACGCTAATGCCTGCACAAATTGTCATACGTTCAAAGCCAGCATGGAAACCAACTGCGCCGGATGCCACAACGCGGAAGGCTTTGTGCCTACCGTGATTGAGCCACACGCGGCGGCGGGCATCGGATGTGTTTCATGTCACGCCGAACACCTGGGGAAAGATTTCAAGCCCGCGGAGGCCGCACTTCACACCTGCACCGAATGTCATAGCGATGTAAACCGTGATTCGTACAATGGTCGCACCGTCGGCACGCCACACGGCGGCACGTTTGGTTATCCAGTTTCAAACGGGAAATGGACCTGGAAAGCGTTGAGCGACAGCGATTGGAAATTGAAACAGACTTCGATCGTGCGCCCGGCCACGGCCACTGATGACGAGTGGCGCCGCGATCAGTTTCATGCCCTTCACGTACAACGAGTCAATTTGAAACCGGGCGAGAAGGGAAACCTCGAGGGTGAGTTGTCGTGTTCAAGCTGTCACAACTCTTTCAATCCGATCGATCGAGAGACGCCGCGAACAACTTGTGGCGGCTGTCATAACGGCTATATCGAACCGGTCAGTAAACGCGTACTAATTGCCGCTGATAAACCAAACTGTATCTCGTGTCACGTCCAACACGTTAAGAGCAAGAAACACTGGAAAAGCACGTTGTTGGCGGGGCGATATGAGGTCAGTACCACCTCGCGGTAGCGGGCTCAAAGAAAAAACCTTGAATAGTTAGAGGTTGGGAAGAGGGGCATGCCCCCGCCTAAAAGATCAACGGCAATTGACGTGCGAAGCTAAACCCTGCTTAACAATCAAAGAAAATAGCTCGAGCCTCGGAAGCATGATAAATTCCGCTCGTCAGTTGCCATCGATCCTTACGCGGGGGCATGCCCCTCTTCCCAACCGCTAACTATTCAAAGTCACTCCTTGAGCCCCTCTTCCCACCCCCAAACTGTTTCGTCCCAACCTCTAACTATTTAAAGTCACGCCTGAAACCGTTCCAATTTCTACCGATTACAGAACTCAGCGCGGTAGCGCGGGATCCTTTAGGCTACTCAACATAGAAGCAATTAAACCTTTGTAATGCTTGCCGCCTCCAGCATCCCGTGCTACCGCGCTGGTTCTGTAATCGGTTAGCAAAACTGCAACAGTACCCAATGATTAATAGTCCCGCCGCGATCTACATCAATGTGATAAATTCCCGGGGCTATTAGATCGGGGCGGTAGCCCGACCGTTTGGGAGGGGGCTGGGGATTCCCTCTAACGCCCTCCCTAACGGTCGGGCTACTGCCCCGTTAGTAAGGCAAGAACAGTGTTTAAGTCTGTCCGATAAACCAAACACAGGATGACTGATAACGCCATTCCCCCGCCCTCGGCCGCGCTCGTCGACCCTGAAATCCCACCGCCAGCTTCGGACGACGCAGAATCGTTTCGCATGCGCGCCTTGAAGTGGGCGGTTGTAATCGGGTCCGCAGTCGTTATTCTGCTCATACCGGCACCAGAAGGAATAACGCCTCAATCGTGGCGAATGCTGGCGATTTTCGTCGCGACGATTGTTGGAGCGGTTGTTCGTCCTATTCCGGGGGGCGCGATCGTTCTGCTCGGCGTAACCGCAATAATGCTAACCGGCACCCTCACGCCGGCCGAAGCGTTACGAGGCTACGCCGATCCAATTGTATGGCTGGTACTCGCTGCATTTTTCATATCGCGGGGGATGATCAAGACAGGCTTGGGACGGCGTATCGCGCTGCTGTTTATCAGAGCCATCGGACAGCGTTCCCTGGGCCTGGGTTATGCGCTGATTTCGACTGACATGTTGCTGGCGATGATCATTCCATCCACCGGCGCTCGTTCAGGCGGGATCATTTTTCCCGTCGCTAAATCCATCGCCGAAACATACGATTCGCGGCCTGGCCCAACCGCACGACGCCTTGGCGCTTTCCTGACAACACTCCTCTACCAGTGTGACGTGATCATCTGTGCGATGTTTCTTACCGGACAAGCGTCTAACGTGATCATCGCCAAGTTTGCTCTGGAGACGGCCGGGGTTGAACTCACATATGCGCGCTGGGCGATTGGCGCGATCGTGCCAGGGCTCGTTTCGCTGGCAGTCGTACCGTCGCTCATCTATAAGTTGTTTCCGCCTGTAATCAAGCGCACCCCGGAAGCAGCGGCGTACGCCCGTCGCGAACTTAGTGAGATGGGGCGCACCTCGCGAGACGAGAAATTGATGTTATTCGTCTTCGCCCTCGTCGCCATCCTCTGGATGACAACGGCATTTCATGGGATCAACTACGCCGTCGTTGCGATGGTCGGAATTTGCGTGCTGCTTCTAACCGGCGTGCTCTCCTGGGAAGATGTAATCACAGAACGCGGCGCGTGGGACGTCTTCATTTGGTATGGCGGACTTGTGCGAATGGCGGAAGCTTTGGGCGAAACTGGAATAACCAAACGCTTCGCAGAATCTGCCGCCGGTTTCACTATTGGTTGGCATTGGGCAGCGGCGTTGGCCGTCTTACTCCTCATCTATTTTTACGCCCACTACGGTTTCGCCTCAATCACCGCGCACGTGTCTGCGATGTACATTCCCTTTTTAGTTGTGATCATCGCTGCCGGCGCACCTCCGGCCTTGGCAGTCCTGATGTTGGCTTACTTTTCGAATCTCAGCGCCTCCCTGACTCACTATGGCACGACGCCCGCGCCCATTTGGTTTGGCGGAGGCTACGTCAAGCAACGCACCTGGTGGTACCTCGGCTTCGTCGCTTCGGTTACGAATATACTTATCTGGACGGTTGTCGGATTGTTGTGGTGGAAGATATTGGGATGGTGGTAAATATGGCGCCGCCGGAATGGAAACCGGGAACGGCTGCTACGGTGGTTGCCTATTTTCATTTTTCTCTGTGCAACCTTTGTGTTCTCTGTGTCTCTGTGGTTAACAATTGCAGCAAAAGCTCACCACAGAGACACAGAGTTTCACAGAGGAACACAAAGAGAATTTCAAATTAGGTCACTTCCTCCAAGTGAGAAGTCTTGACTTTTTTCGACCTCAGTAATATCGTCCCCGCCGTTCTCATTAGACAGCAGCCTCAAAACGACTGCTTGGCCATCAAGCACCTCTCAAAAGGAAAATCATCATGACTAAAAAAGCACTCTGCGTCGGTATCAACAACTATCCCTTCGGCGAATCCAATGATTTGAAAGGGTGTATCAACGACGCAAACGACTGGGCCAGGTTGCTCAAAAAGAATTTCGATTTTACCGACGTTAAACAGTTACTCGACGCAGACGCTACCAAGGCCAACATTATCAAGGGTCTCAAGGACCTTTTGAAGGGCGCCAAAGCCGGTGATGTGCTCGTATTTACAAATGCGTCACACGGCACCTATAACGCCGAAGCTGGTGGCGATGAACCAGACTATGATGAAGCGATCTGTCCTCACGATACCGATTCGAACCTGCTTCTTGATGATGAATTGCGAGAGTTGTTTACCGGCATTCCAAAGCAGGTAATGCTCACGGTGATTTCCGACTCCTGTCACTCCGGTTCAGTGACACGCGTTCTGCCGGGCGAGTACCGGCGGAGTCGCCACCTCGATCCTCGTGTCTGGGGAGGGAGGTCGTTGTCGTCTGACCAGATTCGTTCCGCCGGTAAGTCAAAAGAGAAATTTCCCGAGTCAAAAATGAAGGAGATTCTCCTCAGCGGTTGTAAAAGTAATCAAACTTCCGCCGACGCCTTCATCAACAAGGACTATCACGGCGCGATGAGCTACCACGCTATCAAGGCCATCACTGACGCTAAATACAAGATCACCTACGCCGAGTTGCATACAAAGCTGTTGTCACTGCTGGAAAAGGCAATGTATGACCAGGTGCCGCAATTAGAAGGAAAGAAAGCGAACAAGAATAAGCAGGTGTTTACTTAGAGTGTCAGCCCGCGATAGCGGGCGATAGCGTAAAGCCTGGGGTGGAGCGCAGCGAAACCCCAGGAGAGCAACGGTGAGAAAGTTAAGCCCGCGGAGCGGCCGACAGATCGGATTTGGACGAGACTGCCGGCCGCTTCGCGGGCTTCTTATATTTTTGAAACTTTACCTGGGGTTTCGCTGCGCTCCACCCCAGGCTTTACGCTGTCGCCCGCTCCCGCGGGCTAACCCTTCCTGGCGAAGACTGCGATTGTCTCAATTAACTGACGCCAGTCTACCGGCTTGGTTAAGTGCTTCTGAAAACCCGCGTCCAGCGCGAGTTTGCCCTCTTCAGTTCCCGCGTATCCCGTGATTGCTATCGCGGGAATCTGGCTGCCTCCGTCCAGGGAACGCAGTTCTTTGATCAAATCGTAACCATCCTGTTCCGGCATTCCTAAATCCGATACCAACACTTCCGGACCCCATCGTCCCTGCAACACCTTCAGGGCCTCCCGCACAGAGCCGACCGAAATCACCTCTGCGCCCTGCGAGCGCAAGACCATGTCCAGCATCTCACGTGAATCAGTATCATCCTCAACCGCCAGGATCCGCACACCGGACAACTCGAGCTTATTTTCCTGCGAAGCGCTCGCCTCCATGTAGGGGGATCGCGACAACGACTCGTTATCGATACCCAAATAGGGGAGACTAATCGAGAACGTGCTGCCCTTCCCTACTCCGTCGCTGTGGGCCGATACCACACCGCGATGAAGCTCAACCAGGTTTCGTACGATAGCCAAGCCAAGGCCCAGGCCACCGTGCCGCCGCGTCTTCGATCCGTCAGCCTGGCGAAAGCGATCAAACACGTGCGGAAGAAATTCGGGCGCAATTCCCTGGCCTGTATCGGTCACCACAATTGCCGCCTGAGAATCGGCGCTCGCCAATCTAATACTGACTTCGCCTTGGGATGGCGTGAATTTCACTGCATTTGAAAGGAGATTCCAAACCACTTGTTGCAAGCGGTCCGGGTCACCAGAGACGGGTCCTGTATTTGGGTCGATCATCACGCGCATAAGAATGTTTTTCGCCTCGGCCATGGGTCTCACCGAATCAACAGCAGCCTCTATCACTGGTTGCAGATGTACGGGCAGAGGGTCGAGTCGAAGATTGCCGGAAACGATTCTTGAGACGTCGAGGATATCTTCAATCAGTTGGGCTTGAGCTTTAGCGTTTCGATCGATGACTTCGATGGCGCGTTTGGAGCGGCCATCGTCGAGTGTGCCGCTGCGAAGCATGTGGGCCCATCCAACGATCGCATTTAGCGGCGTGCGTAATTCGTGCGAAACGATTGCCAGAAATTCATCTTTAGTGCGATTGGCTCGCTCGGCTTCGGCGCGGGCTGCCAGCTCTCGTTTCAACAGTTGCTCACGTTCCTCCTCATTTCGCTTCCGCTCCATAAACTGGCCGATTTGCCCGCCGATACTTCCAAACATCGCCAGGAGCGCATCGTCAGGTTGGCGTATTTCATGACTGAAGAACTCCATCACACCCAGGAATTTTTCACCGAATAGGATCGGGAAAGCAAACGCAGAGTGAAGATTCGCTTTCAACGCGAACGGCGCGCGCGGGAAGTTTTCATCCTTGCCGACATCCGGAATCCAGGCCGGCTTGAGACTGGTCCATACGCGTCCTGGCAAACCAACGCCCGGTTCAAAAGTGCATTCACTAATAACCGATTCAAAGTCGTTCACATCCGCGCCTGGCAAGTGCCAGAATTCCAGGCAACGCAAAGCGTTGGAACCACTGTCGCGTAACTCATGATCTGAAATCTCTGTGAGACCACGGTCGGGCATCCAAAGTCCACCGACTTCCCAATCCAACGTTTCACATATTGTTCGGAGTATCCTTGGCGTGGCGTCGCTAAGCGCCGGCGATTCTGCAAGGATACGAGTGACGGCGAGATTACCACCGAGACGGCGTTCACTTTCGCGCAAAGTCTTTGCTGCGCGCCGCCGCTCTTCAACAACCGAAACTAAGAACATCGCCATTACAGAAGCCGAGCCGATGAAGACCTGGACCAGCAACAACGATTCGTTTGTATTGCCTCGGGCGAAGGGGCCAAAGCCGTGATGCGTTCCCCATATCGCGACCGCCGAAAGCATCAAGATTGCCAGCGTGACGGCACGATGGCCCAACCTGAACGCGGCCCAGATAAGAAAAGGAAAGACAAGATGGGCTAGCGGATACGTCTTGACCGCTGACGGAAACCACCCGCCGAAAATAAACATTTGGGTCAGCCATAATAACGTCAGCAGCACCAGCGCTTCGGCCCAACGCTGCCGCGTCCACCAATGTCTTGCCGAAGTGCCCCAGGTCAACAGCAACGGGGCCAATACCAGGCCACCAACCGAGTCTCCAAGCCACCAGGTCAACCACAGCGAACCGAAGTTTGACCAACTCGCAGCCCCGCCCAGACACAAACTAATATTGCCGATGGTTGCACTTACCATCGTGCCCACCAACACCGCAACTACAAACCGCGTAACGTCCCGAGCCTTCGAGAAGGAGTGATCGAAACCTAGTGACCGCAGAAGGTAAACAGCCGAGACTGCTTCAAGCGTGTTGCCGAGGGCAATTCCGGCCGTGGTACCAAGTGGCACTGGCGTTAGAAAGTTAGCAGCGAACGCGCCAATCAGAATCCCAGGCCACACGCGATACCCAAGCAACAGAAGAGCCGCTATCGCCACACCAGTCGGGGGCCATACCGGCGAAACGTTCGCGTGAATAAACGCGAGCGACAGGCCCAACTCCGCTGCTGCGAAATAGACGAGGGCGATGATGGCAAGAGTTAAAAAGTGAATCGAAGGACGAGAACCGGGAGTGGGAGATTTACTTAAATACTGCAAAGGGCCTGGAGCAGTGCGAATTGGCATGGGACATCTTACGAAAAACCGCGCGAGGTTAGGTAGGAATTGAACGATGTAGGAGAAAGGATTCGCTTTGGCGCAAAAGTATGGGCCACGTGACACTCGGCTTCGCCGACAAGATCGAGCCCGGCCCGCGGAAGCGGGCGATAGCGTAAAGCCTGGGGTGGAGCGAAGGGAAACCCCGGGATCGGAACCCAAAAACTTGCAGAGCCCGAATTCGGACCTTATGCGGAATTCGCACCAACCTTGAAGCCGCTTATCACCCTGGCGACGAACCGCGGCGGTAACGCTCTAACGAAGAAACTCTTTCGTTTAGAGTGCGGACTTGTCCGCTGCGTCGGGGGCACAAGTGCTCTTTCTAAACGAATGTTATTTCTAAACCTCGTTAGATCGCGGCTTGTCTAAAGCAACGTAGTCCCTTTTTAGACTGCAACGATCCTCAGTTAATTCTACGGTGCCACAACCGACCTTCGGCGATTAGGCCTCCTCAGGCTATTAGGCGGCAGCAGGTTTGTAACTGTGACTTTAAAACTGCAAGCAGGACCAGCCGAGCTGATGCATGTGACTATCGTTTCTCCCAATGGGAAGAAGGAACCCGACAGCCGGTCACACTTGATTCGCCCACAGCCCTTTCCCGAAGGTTGCTCGAAACTGACTATGGCACCACGTCTTCGCGGAGCACTCGGCACCGTAATGTTGTTTGAACAACAGAGGTTGCAAAGAGACTGACGTTCGAAGGCGCCAATGTCGGTGGCGTCACTGGTCGGAGCATTGGGGACACCAGGGTCATCGAAGGTGCGCGGCATGCTGCGTTGATCGAAGGGTGTGCGAACCGCCACGCCCGCGTCGATCGCAGCACTCCCCACCAACAGCGCCATT
>JBGTCM010000407.1:0-3452 GCA_041748795.1 Pyrinomonadaceae bacterium | reverse complement strand
CCTTTCATCAACTCTTCTACGGCAGAATACGGGTCTCTTTGCCGACTCGCAACTTCACCCGCCAAACGGTCAAGCTTCTCGGATGCCGAATCGGCCTCCAAAGTTTGCAGGACAAGACGTTCCCGCAGCAGTTCGAGGATGCGCCATCGAGCTATCGCCCGACGACGGCCATCCCCCGATTTAGCCTGGGTAAAGTAAGCGCGGTAACTCTCAATCGCAGCCGCAAGTTCCTGAATCCCTTTGTTTTCCGTGGCAATCGTCTTCACGATCGGAGGATGCCAGCCATCTTCACGGGTCGCCAGCGATAGTAGCGCTTCGAGTTCCTTTTCCGTTGAATTTACACCGTCGCGGTCGGCTTTGTTGATGACAAAAACGTCACCAATTTCCATGATTCCGGCCTTTATTGCCTGAATATCGTCCCCCATCCCGGGGACCAACACAACCACCGAAACATCGGCAGCCTTGACTACTTCGACCTCATCCTGCCCCACGCCCACGGTTTCAATAATGATTTTGCTGTAGCCGGCAGCATCCAGTATAGAGACCGCATCCACGGTCGTGCGCGCCAAACCGCCCAGGTTGCCCCTGGTCGCCATGGACCTAATGAACACTCCCCGGTCCAATCCCAACGTTTGCATGCGGATGCGGTCGCCCAGGATTGCTCCGCCGGAAAATGGACTGGACGGATCAACCGCGACAATCCCAACTCGCTCTTCCTGTTGCCGGTAATATTGGGCAAGCTTGTCTACTAACGAGGATTTTCCCGCGCCCGGTGCGCCGGTAATTCCGACTATCAGACCCTTGCCTGTTAGCGGAAATATTTTTTTCATCAACTGCGATGCGTCCTTCGACACATCTTCAACTTTAGAGATCGCCCGCGCGACTGCGCGCATATCACCGGCAGCGATTCGATCGACCAGTGCGGTGTTGTTATCTGAGCTCACCCTCTATACAACCTGCTGGAGAATTTCTCGCGCAATGATGAGTCTTTGAATTTCGGAAGTGCCCTCGCCAATCGTGCAGAGCTTCGAATCCCGCCAGTATTTCTCCGGTGGATAATCCTTCGTATAGCCGTAACCACCGTGTATCTGGATTGCTTCTTCGCAAACGTTAACGCTGATCTCCGATGAAAAGAGTTTGGCCATCGATGACTCTTTCGTCGTCTTCATGCCCATGTCTTTCATCCAGGCTGCACGATACATCAGCAGCCGTGCGGCATCGATCTGGGTAGCCATATTCGCTAACTTGAATTGGATCGCCTGAAACTCCGAAATCGGCTTGCCAAACTGCTGCCGCTCTTTTGAATAACGGACCGCCGATTCATAAGCGCCCTGGGCAATACCCACAGCTAGCGCCGCAATTGAGATTCGACCACCGTCGAGAATCTCCATTGAGTTAACGAAGCCCTGGCCCTCCTGGCCCAGCAGGTTTTCATCGGGAATGTGGCAGTCTTCAAAAACGACGCTGGCGGTCTCCGAAGCGCGCAGGCCGAGCTTGTTCTCCTTTTTCGAAGGTGCAAAACCCTGCGTTCCCTTTTCAAAAATGAAGGCCGAGATGCCTTTGCTCTTTTTTGAACGATCCGTCACGGCCATCGCCACACACGTATCCGCATGAATAGCGTGAGTGATGAAGTTTTTAGAACCGTTAACGAGCCAACCGCCATCTTTGCGGACTGCGGTGGTGCGCGTCCCGGACGCGTCAGAACCTGCATTCGGTTCCGTCAATCCCCAGGCGCCAAGATGCTTTCCGCTGGCAAGGGGCACAAGGTACTTCTGTTTTTGTGCCTCAGTTCCAAATTGATAAATATGATTGCCGCATAGTGAATTGTGCGCGGCTACGGAAATGCCGACGGATCCATCGACACGAGAGAGCTCGTCAATGATCGTCGCGTATTCCACGTAGCCCATTCCCGCGCCACCATACTCTTCCGGGAAAAGCACGCCCGTTAAGCCGAGATCGGCCAGCTTGGGTTGGAGCTCGATGGGAAAATGTTGTGATTCATCCCACTCCATGACGTGAGGCGCGATCTCCGCTTCAGCGAATTCGCGCACACTGGTCTTGATTTGTTTCTGCTCTTCAGTTAACTCGAATTCCATCGTTTCCTCTGACTCGAATTACGTATCGAAGGCCTTGCCCTTCGCAGATCACCACACTCATACATGCCCGTAAAACAGACGCTGTGCGGTAGGTTATTCTAACCTACTGGTGCGCTTAACTGTGACCGGGGATGCAGTTGGTCTTTCCCGTCCGTTTAGAGCGCGGACTTGTCCGCCCCACCGCGGCACAAGTGCCATTCTAAACGGATGGCATGGAGCTATGGGGCTGAAGCTTGAATGCTCGAACCGCTTGAACCCTAAACTACATCACCTGCCGGCAGCGTGAGACTTCTTTGTCGTCCTTGGTCTGCGTGGTGGTTGCGTAATTAAGGCCTTGACCTCGGCTTCAGAAAGGCGCCGCCATTGCTTGGGTTTAAGATTATCATCTCGCAAAACACCGATGCGCGAACGCCGTAACTTGATCACGGAGTTTCCGATGAGGTCAAACATTTTTCTGATCTGCTGGTTCTTACCCTCGTGAAGCAGAATTTCAAACCAGGCGTTATTTTCAGTCTCGCCCAATCTTCTGATCTTAGCCGGCGCCGTACGCACACCATCTTCGAGCGTGACCCCGCGCCGCAGGCGTTCGATGCTCTTCTCGTCAGGCACGCCTCTTACCTTGGCCTCATAAACCTTATCAACTTTATTGCGCGCCGAAGTAATGTAGTTTGTGAAGTCACCATCGTTGGTAAGCAGTAGTAATCCTTCTGTATTGAAATCGAGCCGGCCCACCGGATATACGCGACCGAGCGAAGCCGGCAAGAGTTCGATGACTGTGGGTCGTTTGTCGGGATCACTGACGCTGGACAGATAGCCTTTTGGTTTGTTTAGAAGTACGTAGACTTTCCCCAGCTTCTTCAGCGTGGGGTTGATAAGCTTCCCACGAACCTTGATGTGATCGGTCTCAGCGTCTGCCTTGGTTCCGAGTTCGGTGACTACCTTGCCGTTGACCGTAACCTCGCCGGCAGTGATCAACTGTTCAGCGTGGCGACGAGAGGCTATTCCAGCGGTCGCAATTATCTTTTGTAGTCGTTCTTGCATTGATTTTGTTAGTTGTCAGTGGTCAGTTGTGCTTTGTTCTTTGTGCTTTGTTCTTTGTGCTTTGTTCTTTGTTCTTTGTACTTCGTTCCTGGTAGATGCGCGCTGAGCGCCGCTCAAATCTGAGTAAAAAAGCGTCAAAGAACAAAGCACTAAGAACAAAAGCAAAGAACAATCTAACAACTGACAACGAACGACTGACAACTGACTAAAGCGCTAGCTTCCCCCAGCAAGGTCCTGAAAATCTTCAACGCTCGGCAGCTCCGTCAGGTCCTTCAAACCAAACTGCATCAGAAACTCTTTCGACGTTCCATACAT
>JBGTCM010000406.1:0-1857 GCA_041748795.1 Pyrinomonadaceae bacterium | reverse complement strand
GAAGGCAAAGCGTTAAGGGTGGATACGCCGGAAGAGTTGCGGAGCCTGTGGCCGAAGCTGGCCGCCTCAGGTGTTGAGGTCCTGGCCCAGCAATTAATAGTAGGACCCGAAACCCAGATTGAAAGTTATCACGTTTACGTGGACGAGCAGGGTGAGATCGTAGGCGAGTTTACGGGCCGAAAAATTCGAACCTATCCACGCGAATATGGCGACAGCACGGCGCTGATGACGACAGACGCTTCGGATGTCACGGCATTGGGACGTGAGTTGGTCCATCGCATCGGATTGCATGGCGTAGCTAAATTTGATTTTAAGCGAGCGGCAGATGGGGCTTTATTTCTTTTGGAAGTAAACCCACGTTTCAACTTGTGGCACCACCTGGGGGCAATCGCCGGCGTTAACTTGCCGGCTCTGGTTTACAGAGACCTGACGGGAAAGCCCAGAACGCCAATCGAGACGGCTCGCCCGAGTTTGAATTGGTGCCGTATGTGGCAAGACGCCCAGGCTGCACGCGCTGCGCAGGCTCCCATGGCCAGGTGGTTATCCTGGGCCCTTCGTTGTGAAGCGAAACGATTGCTGTCGTGGAACGATCCGATGCCGTTTGTGGGTGCCGTGCTCTGGCGAATACGCGAAGCAATTCATTCGAAGTTTAACAGGGTGCGTTCTCAGATTGTTAAGCGGAAGATTCAGGCCGGAGTAATTGATGAAACGCCGCGGGCCGAGACGACCTAGCGTTGCGTAAGACAATTTGGAGTGCGGCGGTTTGACGCCGCTTTCCGTTGGCCGACTCAACACACGGGAATACAACAGCGGCGTCGAGCCGCCGCACTCCAAAATAATGCAGGGGGGGATGATAGGAATAATGAAACCAATCAAAGTTTTGATGATTACTTCGGAGTGGCCCAAGCCAGGAGTGAATGTCACATCTCATTTTATTAAGCGCCAGGCGGAGTTTTTGATGGCAGCTGGAGTCGAGGTTTCGGTATATCCGTTCAAAGGGGCAAAGAACCCCTTTAAATACTTGAAAAACTGGCTCATTTTGCGAACGAAGATTCGGCGCGACCGGTTCGACCTTGTTCACGCACAATTCGGACAAAGCGGCTTGCTGGCGCTGCCGAAACGCCTGCCGCTGGTTGTCACTTTCCGAGGGAGCGACTTGCTGGGAACGGTAAGCGACCGCACCCGGAAGCACATGAAGCTCAGCGCGCTTCATAAATTCTTGAGTCGTCTGGTCGCTGCTCACGCCGATGCTGTCATCGTCGTCTCTGAACACATGAAGGACCTCCTCCACCCCTCGATCGAAGCCGACGTCATACCCTCAGGAATTGATCTCCAGCTGTTTCGTCCGACTGAAAAGCGAATCGCTCGCACCCGGCTTGGTCTGCCACCGGACGAAAAATTGATTCTCTTCGTCGGACGCATGAACCACGCGCGAAAACGCGGTTACCTGGCACAGCGTGCCTTGGAAATATTGAATGAGTCGATGCCGGCCAAATTAGTGGTCGCCTGGGCAGTGCCCCACACGGACATCCCGCTCTACATGAGTGCCTGCGATGCCCTCGTGTTTGCATCGATGCAGGAAGGTTCACCTAACGTGGTGAAAGAGGCACTGGCTTGTAACCTGCCGGTGGTATCCGTTGCCGTCGGGGATGTGGCTTCGCGTCTGGAAGGCATCGAGGGTTGTGAGCTCTGTGAGGATGACGATCCGCAGACGATTGCGGATGCGCTGAAGCGAGTGCTGCAAAGAGGTGGGCGTATTGAAGGTCGCGAAGCCGTAAAGGAGTTGGACGAAAACCTAACGACCGCGCGAGTTCTGAATATCTACAAATCAATTCTCGGTCATCAAAGTGCTCCGGC
>JBGTCM010000405.1:0-4765 GCA_041748795.1 Pyrinomonadaceae bacterium | reverse complement strand
ACAACAAGCGATTCGGCCAGATTAGGATATGAACGTGGTTCGACATTACCGCATAAGCGCTGAGCCGGTAGAGTTGCAATTTTTGCGCACCGTGATTGAGAGAATCGTCCACGATCTTGGCTAAACGAACATCCTTTAACCAGGTTGGGCCATACCGAGCGCGATCCAATTCACGATCCAGGATCATGAACTTTCTGCCCAGGTTTGTTTCTCGACGACTTGCCTGGAGAGTTTTTCGAGGTAATGAGCCATACAGCCGCCAAGTGATAAACAAAGCCTTGTCGACTTTCTGCCAGTGCGGAAGGTGTCTTCGGTAGAACATGGGCCGACATTGTTGTCAGGCCCATGGCTCTGGATCAAGGTTCTATGACGGAATGCATTGATCTGGGTTTAGCAAGATGTCTGGCTTGGCGCGAGATGAACCAGGACTGGCCCCTTTAGAACGTCCGACAGACAGGAATGTCTGTCCTACTAAGTCGCATATCGCGCGTAGACAGACTTAACTTTCTCGAGGAAGTTGCGGCGGTCGACGATGTGATAGACCTTAGTGTTTCCCGAGCCGCCTGAAATTTTTTCTATCACCTGCTCCAAAATCTCAAACTGGTCGCCCTGCGCGATCTCCTTCGCGTCAAGATAGCCGCTGTAACGCAAACGCCGAATCAGCTCCTGCAAAGTCAGACGGCCTTCAAACGTACGGCCGCCGTGAACGTGTGATCGGCTAACCAGGTATTGAACTATCAAAACCTCATGGTATATCTGGCGCGACAGAAAGAGCCGCGAGCCCTCCTTTTCCCATCCCTGTTCGAGGCGTTGCGAACGCCGCACTGCACGGAGACCTTCGAACACTTCACTCCAGTCAGTCTTTGGTTCCAGACGCGCCAGATAAGCGCGGGTGGTTTCAATCAACCAGGCGTTGTCATCGAGGTCGAGGTGGCGGTCGAGAGTGTCTAGCCAGTCGAAGAAGATAGTTCGTTTGTCGGACTTGGTTTCAATAATTTGAAATTGCCCCTCTTTCTGGGGCAGTTTTTTTACCAGGGCGCGGCGTAATGAGTCGGTCGACTTTCCGCCTTCGACACAAAAGGTATCGAGGCGCGCATGCCACCGCTTCACGGCGTTGCAATACGGGCAGTGTGGATGCTTTTCCTCGGAGTCAAAAAATGGAGGCGTGGCTTTAGGTGCTGTCAGCTCGGCGATTGTGGGCGCATATTTTTTGATTTCTGAATATGCGGTGCGCGGAGCCAGACCGAGCTGCTTGGTAAAAATGTCGAAGGTGCAGGCAAGACAGACGAGGGTAGAATACTCAGTCACGGAGCCCGGAGGAAACCCGCCGAAATCGAGTTCTCGTTTTGCGGCTGCCTTTGGCATGATGATTTTCTAAGCTGCCTATTGCCCAGTCAGGGCCATCACTTGAAAGTTTGAGCATTATGAAGGTCTAACTAATCATGCTAAATGGCCTCTGGCATCCCGCGCTACCGCGCTGGGTTCTGTAACGGTTCTGAATCAATCTGCATTAGTACAATACTAAGTCTCTCTTCTAACTAGTCGTCTGCACAGAGTTCACACTAATCGCCACGAGCTGCTGCGTTAGGTCCTGATCCGAATGTCCAACTGCGAGATCAAGCTCTGCTTCCACGTCACCTGTTCCCGCCTGTAGTTGTTTGAAATCGAAAAGCTGATGGTCCAGCAGATGAGACGGAATGGCGTTGCCTAGCGCTGTCAGCATTGAACTACGAATATTGGGGATTTCTTTTTCAAGCTCGCCGAGTAGACGCTTGATGCGCGCGCGTTTGAGTTTTGGCTGCGAGCCGCATAGATCGCACGGGATGATCGGAAAGTGCTGCGCCTCAGCAAACGCCGTGATGTCCGACTCACGACAATAAGCAAGCGGCCGGATCACGGTATTACGATCATCATTTGAACGAAGGATAGGCGGCATCGCCTTGAGCGAGCCAACAAAGAACAAATTCAGCAGGAAGGTCGTGATGATATCGTCGGCATGATGGCCCAGGGCTATTTTGTTGCAACGTTCCTCAACCGCAACATTGTAGAGAATTCCACGTCGCAAACGTGAGCAAACTGAACAATACGTTTTTCCTTCCGGTACCAAACGCTTGACGATCGAATAGGTGTCACTCTCGATGATGCGGTAAGAAACGCCGCGCCTCTCCAGATAATTCGGTAAAACGTCAGCAGGAAATCCGGGTTGTTTCTGGTCGAGGTTCACTGCCAATAGATCAAAGCGAACCGGCGCTCGTCGCTGAACGTCGAGCAGCAATTCCAGCATGGTGTAGCTGTCCTTGCCACCCGAAAGGCAGACCATTATGCGATCCCCGTCTTCGATCATGCCGAAGTCTTCGATCGCGTTTCCCATTCCGCGCAGCAGTTTTAGTTTTGTCTTTTCCGCAACCATTTCGCTCATCCGCTATTAATTTAAAACTATTCTAACACCTCGGGAGGAAGCAGATACGATCCACGAATCACACTAAAAGGCACTAATGATTTCTTCGTGCTGGTTCGTGTCGTTTCGTGGATCGTATTTGCTTCGGTCAGCGACAAAGGAGAAAAAAGGGCGCCCACGAGGGACGCCCCTTGCCCTCTGGGTCCCGAGCTTATGGTACCGCGGGTTTCCGGGCGCCCGCTTGTTCCACCAGCTCTTTAATCGCATTCACAACCAACACCGGCTCCTGTGCCTGAACAAAGTGACCGCTCTTGTCCGCGATGATGAGTTTGCCACCCGTCACCTTCTGTATCCATTCCTTATGTTTCTCTGCCCAGACCTTCCTCGCCTCGGCCGGCATACTCTCATCCTGCGTCGCTGATATCAGCGTTACGGGAACACCCGCGGGTATCCTGGATGCCCGTGCCTGTTCGTAGGTCGCGTCAATGGCGGCATATTCGTCGCGCACACCGGCAGGCGCCTGGGCCATCTTCGCTACTTCTTCCTTGAATCCAGGCGGTGGATTAGTTTTCGTCCAGAGATGAAAGGCTTCCTGAGACGGGTCGATGAGGACGAGGCCGGCCACCTCGTTCGGATACATGTTGGCGAAGACACGCACAAACGGGCCGCCCAATGAATGGCCAACCAAAACGTAAGGCGGTTTAATACCGGCTTTCTGTAGAGCTGAGTGAAGCTCAGTTGCTATTTGCTTCGCGTCACGAGGCTTCGGACCCGAATCAGACTGCCCCAGCCCCGCACGGTCATACGAAACAACCTGGGTAAACTTCGCAATATCACGCTGCACAGTCGACCATGACGCGATACCTGTTCCGAATCCTCCTTCAAGTATTACCGCCGGCGTCGCTTCACCGCGCTTTCCAGCTATGAGCAGATTAAGAGCATGGCCCCCTGCGTCAACTTTTTGTAGTGTTGACGGATTCTCGTCCGTGGCTTTCGAAGCTGACCCGGCACGTTTGAGGAGGAGCGGGAATGTCTGACCACTCTGACTCCAGTTCCCCTCAATTTGGGAATCGTCTTCTGCAAGTTGACCTTCGTAGACGCCACCCAACGATTTCATCTCAAAACGAACGGAAGCTCCCGATAGTGTGAACGTGTCGATCGGCAAACCAGTGTGTCCTTGATCCGGTGTGTCCAGCGTGGCGCTGAGGGCACCGGCTTTTCTCACAACGTGTACGACCAACCTTAGCTTGACTGTGCCGGCGTCTAAGACACCTTCCCAGTCGCCTTCGATCTTGCGTACTGCCTCTTGCAATGCTGAATCGGAAACCTTACCTACGGCGTGCGCGCGGTTCAGTTTGGCAGCTAAGTGCAACTGTCCCGCCTGGCTCTCAGTGGCAAAGCGGCTCGCCCCAATTCCAAATAACATTAGAACGAGGACTGCAAACGCGATCGCTCTTATGATCTGATTGAATCTTTCCATATCAATTACTCCTTAATTCAAAACGAATGAATGATGACCAGCCCAAATGGATAGCCGCAAGACTGTGAACGTCTCGGCCTTTCCTGAGCTCTATGAATTTGTCGCAGGAGTTAAGCGATTAAGCGAGGCGGTCCACGGCCGGACGCGCGGGGTATGGAGCACGACGAGTAGAGACTCGACGCGGCTCGATCTTCGACAATTTCGGAATTATCGGCCGCCGGCAACAGCTTCTGATAGATAGGAATTGCGGCGTGGACCGTCTGCGGCCGGCGGACTTCAGCGCGTAACCAACTGGGATCTGTTTCGGAAACGACTACAACGGCGTACGTGACCCGAATCGTGCCTCTTACAGAACTCGAACGTTGAACATCAGTGGGAGCAGTGCTGGGATTGAAAAGTTCTAACCGTGAGTTGTAATTAGACGCCGGCCAAACTGCATGCAAAGACACTGCGAACACTAAGAGACAAAAAATTCTGTTCGGCCGAACTGTTCTGCGCATAACTGCCGTTAGGGTAGTTCCTCTCCCTACAAAGGTCAACGCTGTTTGTGCAATTCAATCATTACAACCAAATTGGAAAACAACTTTCTAACACCAACGGTAGTCCCAAACGCTTGTAGAACCTGTCTCGATTGTGGTACCTTCCGGGTCTCCATTGAGTTTCGCCCTGGATTAGATTTAAGTCCCGCCTCGTAGGGCCAAAAGTTTATTCCGATTCAATAAAAGTGTGTCCCGAGGGGGGTGTAGTAGCCTACTAACGAAGAGCGGACTTTTGCTTTGCCCAAGGCATTCCAGCAACAACTGGATGCGCCCTAATTCCTTCAAAAGTAGTTTTTCTTCGACGGTGGTTTGTAATCATTAATCAAGTGCGGTCGGATACGGTGTTCC
>JBGTCM010000404.1:0-9543 GCA_041748795.1 Pyrinomonadaceae bacterium | reverse complement strand
GAGCAAAAGTGGTACAAACTCAAAGGAAGTGAGTTCCTGGGCCATGTCATTCAAGGCTGGAGCTTCAAAGACGGACTGCTAGTGAAAGCTCACAAGGTCGCTGCCTGATGATTGGCCATACACAACTTTTGACAAAAACTCGGCTTTGCGAGCGGAACCCCAGGATCCGTGGAATACCAGGTTGCAGCCCGCGAAGCGGCCGCCAGCCGATTCATCATCAGCGCTTCCACCGTTTGCGCTATCGGGCGCTTCGCGCGCTGGAATTTCATAACGATCGCGTGCCTGGGGTTGCGCTCACAAAGCCTCGCTCCACCCCAGGCTTTACGCTGTCGCCGCGCTCCGCGGGCTAAGGCAAATCGAACTGAGGACCAACTTACAGAGCTTCCTGAAGAGTGTCGGACAAATAATCTGTGATCGAAACGGAACGCTTAACACTCCGCAAATTCTCCGTCGATGATGCAGCTTTCATTCGTGAGCTGCTCAACGACGACTCGTTTCTCCGCAACATTGGCGACAAAGGCGTGAGGAGCGACGAAGATGCCGCCGTCTACATTCAGAATGGACCAATCGCCAGCTATGAACGGTTCGGCTTCGGACTCTACGGAGTGAAACTGAAAGAGACTGGCGAACTAATCGGCATGTCTGGCCTCTTGAAACGAGATTCGTTGCCCGATCCTGATATTGGATTTGCGTTTCTGCCCAGGTTTTGGAAGAAGGGTTATGCTTTTGAAGCGGCGGAGGCCGTGATCAAATACGGGAAAGACGTGCTGGGATTAAAGCGCGTGCTGGCGATAACCTTGCCGGAAAATACGGGCTCGATTAGGGTGCTGGAGAATATTGGTCTACGTTTCGAGCGCATGGTTAGAATGTCGGACGATGAGCCTGAGCTAAAACTGTTTGCGTTGGAGTTCAGTTCTGGTTGAGGAAATACGATCCACGAATCTCACGAACGAACACGAAAAGGCTTAGTGCCAGTTAGTGTGATTCGTGGACGTATCCTCGTTATTTCAGGAGAGCAACTATGGCGGAATTAAAGACCAAAGCTACAGATGAAAGTGTTACTGCCTTCCTTAATAAACTCTCAGACAAAGGTCGCCGGGACGATTGCCTTGCGGTGCTCGAGATTATGAAAGACGTTACTGGCGAAGAACCCAAAATGTGGGGCCCGAGCATTGTTGGCTTTGGGCGCTATCACTACAAGTACGAATCGGGACGTGAAGGCGAATGGATGATCACTGGGTTTTCCCCACGCAAAGGTGACTTGACACTCTACATAATGCCGGGTTTTGACGCTTTCCCCGACCTCATGAAAAAGCTGGGTAAGTTCAAAACAGGCAAATCGTGCCTCTACCTAAAAAAGCTTGAAGACATCGATCCCCGCGTGCTGCGTCAACTCGTGAAGCAGTCAGTGAAGAAGATGGCCGGGACGCGAATCAAGTAACCGTTTGGACCCAACCTGTCACGATTCTGTGGACACTTTGCTTTTTTGCCAACCTGGCCGGCGCGCTCGGTCTAAACTTCTTGCTCTCGTGCGCTCCCTGGCGTAACATCCGCGAGTCCACTCACCCAGTCCGGTTCGGCCGGAAGTCGGAACATAAATTCGGTCGGTAATCCCAACAGGAGATCCCCGATATGAAGCGAAAGTCCGTTGCCGCTGCTGTTTTATCAGTGGCGATTTTTGCGTTTGCACCTACCTGCTATGCAGATGGCGCCCAGGAGGCCCAAACCAAGCCGGACGATCAGACGGTTTCGCTTGACCTGAAGTTTACAAAGAAGAAGCCAAACGCGGTGCAGCGCCTCCTGTCGATCCTCGATTATGGTCCAAACGGATTTGCCACGGGTTTCGTGGTTGGTGATGGATTGGTGATGACGGCCTACCACGCCGTCTCCGGAAAGCTTAGCGACTCCAAGAAAGCACAACTCGGCTTTGCCGCCACTGACGAATTGCAAGTGGCAATCTTCGTTAACGGTTGTAACGCCCGCGTAATCAAGGTGGACGAAGAAGCGGATCTGGCCTTGCTGCGCATCTGTCAGTCAAAAAAGAACGCGAAGACACCTGCCTTCCAGGGCAGCCTGAGCAAGGATGAACAACTTGTAGTCATCGCGCGTCAGCATGGCAGCAAGGTGGTAAAGAAAGGCGTCTTCTTTGGACCACAGATGGTGGGAACTCAGAAATTCTCGTTGGCAAGAATTGACGGGCGAGATGGCTATTCCGGTAGTCCGGTTTACAACCACAAGGCCGAGATCATCGGTGTCTTTAGTGGGTACGATCGGATGCAGAAGCTGGCAGTGATTAGTCCCGGAATGAGAGCGCAGAAACTGCTGGAGGATTATGCCGCCGATGGAAAACAGTGAGTTGAGATCCAGTTGAAATGACGAAGGGCTGCCATCATTGGCAGCCCTAGTTTTTACATGAGAGCGCGGGAAGTAGGCCCGAAGGGCCGAGAGTGAAGTGCCACGCCCGTAAGGGCGTGGTGACGGCAAATTCCCGCCTAGGCCCAAAGGGCCGACATTTAACTCCCCAACTACTGACGGCGCTTCGCGCCTCAGGCGTTTAATCTGCGTCTTAATCCACGCCCTCACGGACGTGGCTATTGCCTAACGGCCCTTCGGGCCTGCAATCTTCAGTCACGGATCGTCATTTCAACGATCGGCTTACAGCCAAACACTTGCCTGGTCGCCCGTTCTTCGACATCATTGGCACTAGTTAAGGTAAACGCGATCCAAGAAATCACGACAAGCTCTCAAACGGCTTGTGTGATTTGGTGCGGTGTACGGTCAAAGCAATGGATAACTCTGAACAAGCAAGAAAAAAGCGCGGGTATCTGGACCCGCGCAGAGTTAAGAGTTTCTCGTTTTGGACGACGAGCGCCTGCATTCTCGTCGCCGTGCTTGCTTCCCTGCTGGCGATTTGGAACTTTGCAGGGACCGACATCTTGTGGCGCACGGTTGCAACGTGCCTTGTGATCGGCAGCGGCACAGTCGCCTTCTATTGGATCAACGTTTTATTCGGCAAGACATCGGATTGAGCGGAGCAAAACCTTCATTTAGATGGCCCACTTGTGCGCCCCGTACATTAAACGCCCCGCTCAGCGGACAAGTCCGCATTCTAAACGGGAGTGGTTCAATTACTCCATCTCTAACAGATTCCCCGGGTCTGTGCCCCTCCGTCGCATATCGCCGGTTTCACAACGATCCATGTGACGATAGCTCCCGCCGCCGCCGCACCAATGATTGCCCAGCTCCTGGTCGATAACCCGCCGCCAGATCTTTTAACATCCATCGCGTCTGCATAGACGACGCTTCGGCTCACGCCCGTCTCTCTTTCAACAACCGTAAATGAATCTTGATGCACTTCGTTGACGTAGCCCTTTATCCTGGATTCGTCGCGTAGTTTCACTTCAACCTTTGCGTTTTGGCCCACGCCGATCTTTGCAACTTTCGCCCGAGATTTAGCAGCGATCTCCGCATCCCTGCTTGTCTGGGCCTGCGCGGTATCCAAAACCACGCTTGCCGATAACAATCCCATCATCAACATCAGAACGGTTAGTCTCTTCATCAAGTTAATAACTCCTTCTCTGCAAGAATCGAAGTGAGCTCTTGGCATCCGCTGTGCCACTCCCGATAAGAAAAAACCGCTTAGATTTCTTGCGAGCTGGACTGAAAATACGGCGGCACCCGGTTGAGGCGCAAGATTCGTATTTGGTTCGGAGGGTTATTGCTGCGGCAGGAAAGAATCGAGGTAAGAGGCGTATAGAGTACAAGCTTCAGCTTGCGGCGTTCGTTGCGCGCGGTCGCGATTGATTCACCCGATGCATCGGGGTGTGCCAATGTGCCAAAATCACCTGCTACCGCGCCCGGTTCGGTAGCGGCACAAGCCCCTCGAATGATTTGTAGATCTGCAGATACATTTGTGTCTCACGCGGAATTAAAGAGCGCCATGCGCCACCGCCGCGTCTGATGTAAAGGGGCAGGCGCGCCGCGTTTGAGTTGTAACCGGCCGCGAGCAGTTCCGGTTGCGTGGCGAGCTTTGCACTCATCGCATACTGCACGTCCGCGTTGGCAGCCAGATCATTCCAGGTATCGTTCATGTAAAGCAGCATAGCCTGAAGAGCATTCCCATGATTGCGCATGCCCACGACGAAATCGGGAACCAACCCTACGCCGGGGTGTCGCCGCTTCATCAGGTTGTAGGCCCAGGGAATCATCTGGACCATGCCGCCGGCGCCCGCCGAGCTCACCGAGTATCGATACGTGTCCAATTGATTGAGGGCAAAGAGGGAGTAGATTTCCTGATAAAGCGCATGTCGATTCTCGAGCCGAAACCGGTCATGGTCTACGTGCTCAACGACGCAGAGGCGTTCCGCCACATCAATGATCTGCGGGGAGATGAAGACCCCTCTTTCACGCAACCGCCGCGCGGCAAGATCAAGCATCGTTCGCACATACACTTGACCGGAGCGAGCCAGCTCCGGTGAAAAAAGAGCTGGATGCACCGAGGTGTAATACGCCATCTCGCGAAAGACTCCACCTCGTTCAATCGGATACTGGACCATGAGTGGCACCAGTGACCGCCCCTCATTATCGAAGATCGCCACTGCGGTGTTTACGCCGTTGGCCCGCAAAATCCGAATGCTAAGCGGCGTACCCAGCGAACTCGTGATCGTCGCCTCTGCGCCTTTCGTCAGGAACGTCGACTTATAAAGACTTACCAGATGAATACGCGACGTCGCCCGATCAAGGGCCGTTAGCGTCACGAGATCGATTGCCGGCAGATTCATTGCCATTGGCTGTGGACGCGACTTCAACATGCGTTGTGCTTCTGTCAAACGCGCCTGGACCACAGACGGGGGTAACAAAAGCGTAGCGGCAGGTGCGCTTTCGGCGTGACGCTCAGTTGCTGTCGGGCTTACCAGTTGTGGTGGAGTCGCAGGTTTGTTGCCAATGACCGCGCCCGGCGGTTGTGCATCAGTGGCCGCGGACGTAGCCGGCGCAATACGCGGCGACGGAACCGCAACCGGGCCTGGTGACGGCATAACCACCGCGGGAACAGTTTGACGCGGGCGGGTTTCTTCCGTCGGCCGTGCCTTGCCGTCTTGCGCGCGGGCGCTGGTAATAGAGATGAAAACGACGATAAACGATAATGCGAGGTAACTTCTTTTCATAAATAAAAGCGGGAAAGTCTTATTCACTTACATGGGGCGTGTAAGTTAGGCTTAGATTCGCCGAAGCGTAGGTGAGTTGTCAATACGTTTCGAAGTTGGGTCACTCAGACACTTTCGTGTGGAACTGCTTCTTGCTTGCCCCAACGAGACTCACTTTTGCAGGCACCTCCGAAAGCGAGTGGTACAGCTCATGGCCTTCAAACAATGAGGCTCTCCCGAAAATGCAATCGCTCCCGAGACCTTTATTGGTCCGCGGGAGCGACGCTGAAAAAACTTGTAGGGGATTATTATTGGCGACGGGCAGCAGAGCCACTAACCATCACATCACTCTCTGATCCACCAAAGGTGACACCAATCAACTCTGTGTCTTCTCCGGCAGCGATGGTTCTAAGCATGAACTGACGAGCCTTCTTGTCGCGCTTCTCCAACGTAGCAGTTGCGCGAGCAACGACCTTACCGCCTTGGTCGGCGATCGTTATTTCTCCGGTCTGATCATCAAACTTCACTTTGTAGACACCCTTGTTGATTACGGTGCCGTTAAACTTCACATTATTTTCAAGGGTGAAGGTTTCAGTTTTTGTTTTCGCAAATGCCGCAACACCAGCGAATGATGCGATGACAGCAGCGATGACTAGGCGACTAATTAATGTTTTCATTTTGGACTCCTTGTGTTCGTTAACGACTCCTCGGGAGAGTGCTCATTAAACGAACTTGAAATACCGAAGTTCCAAAAAACTTATCTGCGAAAACTCGGATACATATCCCGTATGGCGGATATATTGTTATGCGACTTATGGGAGGGAGAAAGGCGTCTTATTCGAGCCAATCACGGGTCATATCGCACCATAGTGCAAGCCCACGCCATTCTTTGAAGCGAGAGTAGTAGCGAGCAATTTTTTTGTCTGTGGCTTTGCGTCCATTATTTCGTACTTCGAAAAACTTTGCCCGGGTCCACGAGTCAAGAGCCAGGCCGTCATACCGGCCGATCAGTTTGAGGACGTTTTCCGCTGCGTAAGGGCCGACCCCTTTCACCTCCCGCATGGCCTTGATTAACTCAGGCGTCGAGAGCGAACTTTTTAGCCAGCCTTCAACGTCGAGTTCTCCCGCGGCCACCCGATCAGCCAACTCCTTAAAGTAAGGAGCGCGATAGCCGGCGCGCACTTCGTTTACGTAAAACTTTTCCGGCATCAACGCCATTGCCTCAGGCGTGGGAAAAGCGCGGCGCCCATCATTTGATTCTCGACCGAGGTTCTCGACCAGTCCGGTCACCATCTTTTGCGTGAGGGCCCAGGAACAGTTCGTAGTGCAAATCATTTTCACCAGGTCCTCAAAGACCGTCGGCGAACGCAGCATTCTTCCCGCGCCCTGGTTGGGAATCCAACTGAACTCACTTTCGCCGGCCATGCGAGTGTAAAACTCGGCCATATCATCATCGAGCCTCAACATGTGACGGACGTCACGCACCACCTGTTTAGTGCTGGCCTGACTAAGGCGGCGAGAGGTTCGAATTTCTATCCCCCTCCGGAACGTTTTGATTTGGAGCGTAACCGGGTGCGTACCTTTTAGATCCAAAACACGAGAGAGCGTCCAATTCTCGCGGTCGAGTTGAAACGGCTGCAGTCCATACCAGCCATGGCTGATGACCGTTCTCTTAAAACTGAAATCACGAGGGGTTTTGACGGAGATTTCCATAAAATGAAGTCAAGGAGACAGGAGATAGAATACAGGAGACAGAATATAGGAGAGAAGACTCTTCGCGGCGAGGTTAGACTCTGCTCCTGACTGCTGTCTCCTGTTTTCTGTATCCTGCCCTCGCACAAATGTCACTAATGTCGTCGTTGTCTTGTACGCTTCGACTACAGTCAAGCTGATTCTTGACACTCTCCGGCCGCACGTCTAGACTACCCCTACTTGACAACCGAATATGGAAGGCTGTTCTCGCGGCTCCCTAATACTCGGGAGATGATGCGAGTGAGGAGTCCAATACGGTGACTTCCAACAGTAGTACGGTGAACTTAAGCACCGCTTCCGACGATAATTTGAATCCGGAGCTTTCCGGTTTTCGTGCCCCATTAGGCCATACAATTAACCCGATGGGGCATTGTCGTGTCTGGCGTAGAGCAAACTGTTAGTTTGCGCTTGGCACAGAAGAAGAATCAAAAGTTTATCCCATGCACGTCCCACCGCAGGGTCCGCAAACTAACAGTTTGCGTTACGCAAAAACCGGCTTTCACTACCTCACATAGATCGGATTGGAAATAATCCAGGGCTGGTCGCTCACGGGCTTCGGAAGCTGAGGTAGATAGACTTCGACTCGATAGCTGCCTTTCTCCGCGACTACAAACTCCTGTTTCCCAGCGCCGCTCCGGTCTTCAAGGACCTTTCCGTCTCTAAGCAAAACTACCCGACTAGTGACCGGCGTACTGACCGTGAGGCGCACTTCTTTGTCGGTCATGATCTCATCGCCCTGAATCTTCGTTTCCCTGCCATTTGAGGCCGAAAAACTAAACCCGGTGGTGTCGCCAAAGATGTCAAATCCGATAAAAGCGTGCCCCCCGGAGAGCGCTTCCGCAAGCGTCTCCTGGCTCAGTGGCCTATCGCTCGGAATTAATACATGGAGCCGCACCAGTCGAAAGCTGCGCTCGTACGGATCGAGTTGCAGTCCAACCAGAGTCTTACCGGACGAGTCGCTGAGACTGACACCTACGTTTGCGTGCGAATCGTTTCCGGCAACTCCCACGAGTCTCTTATTCTTTGCGGCAATCGCTTCGTCCCACTTCTGCAAATTGACGCCAGGTCTAGAATAGAAGTTTGCAAAAAGCAGATCGGGATAGCTGTGATAAGACCACAGACTATCGAAGAACATCACGACCGGATTAATCTCGCGAGCGTTGGTATAAACGTTGTAGACCTCGACGCCGTCGTATTCGCTGTTCCATGACTGGAATTCCTGTGGGTAAGCGGCGATAGATATAGCTTTTCTTGCCTTGGCTCTGGAAACTAATTCATCCGCTGGGCCATTTGTTGATTCATCGCCGGGCAGAATCAGCAGCCGATCGCCATTCGAAAGACTAACCTCGTTGCCGTTAATGAAAAGCACGCCTGCGTGCATTCCCTTTAACGTCATCGCCGCGGTGTTGAAGTCTCCTGACGTGTGTTCTGTCATTACCACGAAGGCAAGCTGATTAGATTTTGCGGCAGCGATGATCTCTTCAAAGTTTCCTCTGCTGTGGCCACCAAGGAACGAATGAACATGAAGCACACCTTTGTATTCCGAAAACCCTAAGTTGTTCGCTTCCGGCACGCGACCTGAATTAACAGATTGGATTGCTGAATGGAGACGACCGAGCTTGTATCGGCGAAAGGCAAAAGGAATTTGCGAAAGGAAGATTACGATCAGTAGTGCCAGCAGGATTTTCTTACGTGTCATGAACTTCTTCACTGGGACCGCGGGCGTCTCGCCCGCACTCGTGGCCTGGTCGTCCCAAGTCTCTCGATTATTCCCTCGCACCGAGGCGGGCGGGACGCCCGCGTTCCCAGCAATAACGTTCTTGGGATTCTTATTCGCGTCATGAGGAGGACTAACTGTCCGGCGTTTCGAAATCAACCGAGGCGACGTGGGCGCTAATGGTGCGGCCGAAATCAGCGGCTTTGATATGTTCCGAATGGACGGTGTAAGCCTCGAGGCCGGCGCGATCCGCGAAAACGGCGACGAGGCCGGTATCATAAGAGCGGGGCAGCCCAAGAACATCGAATCCTACCTGGAGCGATTCAAGTTCTGAAATCTTAGTGGCCAGACTTCGAAGCATCGTAACGTGCTCTTCCCGCACTTCCGGCTCAATGTCAGTTCGATATTTCCAAATTACAAGATGAGTAAGCATGGTTAATTCAACTTCCGCGAGGGTCAACTCCTTGGAGTGCGCCGCCTTGTCGGCGCTTTGGCCGCGTCGCGGGAGCGCGACGATCTTTGCTTAGAAGTCTATTTGATTTTAACGTGTAACTTGGAAACGAAGCCGCGACTAGTCGCAGCGGGCCAAAGCGCCGACAAGGCGGCGCACTCCAAGGAGGCGTCCTAATCCATCATTCTTTTTCACACCAGCGGCGCGTAGCTTCGTGCCGGTAGTTAAAAAGCTTGTGCAGACGTCCTTCGATCAGCAGCGGCGCAAGCAGACGTCCGACAAATCCGAAGGGCGGTTCATAGTCAATTTCATCGCGCAGGACTGCGCCCTTTTCGTCGGGTTCGACGACATGCCGGTGACGCCAACTACGAAATGGTCCTTTGATCTGAATGTCTTCGAACATGTTGGGCGGATCGTAGAGCGTGTGGCGCGCCACCCATTTTGCCGCAATCGGACCGACGATGCGCGTTTCAACAATT
>JBGTCM010000403.1:0-3002 GCA_041748795.1 Pyrinomonadaceae bacterium | reverse complement strand
CTCGCCGCCGAGCGCTTCACGCGGCGCATAGGCGATGCTGTGAATCAGGAAATCAAGCCGCCCGAATTCTTCACCGACGCGCTTGAATGTGGCATCCACCTCTTCCTGCTTCGTGACGTCGCAGGGCAGCAACAGCGAGCCCGGCATCGCCTCGCTGGTTAACTCTTCAACGTTCTCTTTGAGGCGGTCGCCCTGGTATGTGAATGCGAGGCGCGCTCCGGCTGCGTGGAGCTCCTGCGCCGTGGCCCAGGCGATCGAGCGTTTGTTGGCAACGCCGAAAACGATTCCGAATTTGTCTTTGAGCATAATGCAGTGGGTTGTAGTTTTACTCAGTTTAGAATTGATAAGTATCGATTAAGGTTCACGTTCGAAGCAAGCTGGTCCGCAGGTCGTACTGATGCAGTTTCTATTAAGGCAACGAAATACAGAACTCAGCGCGGTAGCGCGAGATCCTTGAGGCTATTCTAGGCTAAAGAAATAGGCCCTCTCATGCTTGGTACCTTAAACATCCCGCGCTACCGCGCTGGGTTCTGTAACTGATTAGCGAAACTGCATCAGTACCCGCAGCTCGCCACTGACGTAGTGGATCCAGCGAACAAGTTACAGACAGATCGGAGTGCGGTAGCGCGGATACTTTAGGCTACTCAACGTGAGTAATTAAGCCCTTCTAATGTTCGTTGCCTCCAGAATCCCGCGCTACCGCGCTGGGTTCTGTAACTGGTCAGCGCCAACACTTAGTAACTACTCAACGAATCGTAACTTCTAAGGTGTACGTCGCGTTCCCGCGGGTTGGCCCAACCCAGATCGAGTAGTCACCTGATAACGGAAGCTGCCCGGTCCAGTCCTTCGTATCGGTGCCTTCTTCCGCGCCGTCGAGGGCAGTTCCGTTGGGTCCAAGGATCACGAATACGGCATTATTCTCGCGCGAGGTGATGTGAACGATCATCGTCTGACCGCGTCTCGCGCCGAGTATGTATTGATTCTGAGTGCCTCGAACCACCGCCCCTTTTAAGACGGCTGTGGTGCGTCCTCGCGGGAATCGCACTCGTTGCGTCTGGCCCGTCTGTGCGATCGCGGTTAATACGATTGAAAAGGTCAGTACTGCTACAGCGGATCTTTTTAAGAGTTTGCGCATTAATCGGTCCCTTGACTTAATCTCCGGGGATTGATCAAGTTTAATGTTTGAAATGCCGTACGCCCGTAAACACCATTGCCAGCCCGTGTTCGTCGGCAGCAGCAATTACTTCCTCGTCACGCATTGAGCCGCCGGGTTGAATAACGGCAGTGATGCCATGTTTAGCTGCTTCGTCGATTCCGTCTCGGAACGGGAAAAACGCATCCGACGCCAACACTGATCCTTTAACCGGCAACTGCGCGCGCATGGCGCCGAGCTTCACTGAGTCAACGCGCGACATCTGACCCGCGCCGACGCCGACGGCCTGACTTTCACGTGCATAGACTATGGCATTTGACTTGGTGTGCTTACAGACAATCCAGGCGAACAGCAGATCCCTGATTTCGTCTTCAGTCGGGTTGCGTTTAGTAACTACCTTCAGTTCTTCTCGAGTCAGTTTGTGAGTGTCGCGAGTCTGGACCAGCATGCCCGCGGAGATTTGTTTGTATTCGAGGTGAGGCAATTCTTCAGGCGCTGCGACATGCGAAGGGCGCAAGACTCGCAGGTTCTTCTTAGTTTTCAGGATCTCCAGTGAGACTGGATCATAATCCGGTGCTATGACCACTTCTGTGAATATCTCAATGACCGCCCGTGCCGCAGCTTCGTCAAAGGTGCGGTTTAGGGCAACGATACCTCCGAAGGCTGAGTTTGGATCCGTCGCCAGCGCGCGACGATAAGCTTGCTCAGCCGAATCCCCTAATGCTACTCCTGCTGGGTTTGTGTGCTTAATAATTGCGCATGCCAGTTCGTCGAAGTCGTTAACGAGTTGCCATGCGGCGTCGGCATCGACGTAATTGTTGAACGACATCTCCTTACCGGCCAATAGGTCAATATTCGCGAAACCTCCGCCGATACCGATCTCGTACAACGCTGCCGCTTGATGAGGATTTTCACCGTAACGCAGGGGACGCTTTTTATCCGAGGAGAAACTAAAGAAGTCTGGTAAGCCGGAAACGCTGTCAATCGACATCGGCTGAGCGCCCCGGCTAATCTTGATACCAAACACGCTGAAAGACTCGTGGCTCGAAGCCCCTCCTTTACCCTCTCCCGAAGCCTCGAAAACTGAATCCAGCAATGTCTCTGGAAGCGCGCCTTCGGTCGAGGCGCGACTTAGGTAAGAAACAACAAGGGCATCATATTTCGCGGTCCGGGCAAAGGCGGCGGCCGCCAATCCAGCGCGTGTTGCGAATGAAAGTTGGCCGGCATGCAGGTCCATTTCCGCCTTGACGCCACGATAACTTTGCGGTGAGGTCACAACAGCCACATCTCGGAAATTCTTCGCCGCTGACCGAATCATCGCCGGACCACCAATGTCGATTTGATCGATGGCTTCTTCAAGCGTCACGCCCTCGCGAACGATCGTCTTGGCAAAGGGATACAGATTGACAACAACCATATCAATCGGCTCGATTCCATGTTCCTGCATTGCAGCCTGATGTGCCGGATTGTCGCGCACACCCAGCAGTCCGCCGTGAATCTTCGGATGGAGTGTCTTTACGCGTCCGTCCATCATTTCCGGAAAGCCGGTGACATCTGAGACGTCGCGGACTTCCAGGCCGGACTCGCGCAATGCCTTGGCCGTCCCGCCGGTACTGATGATTTCCACGCCAAAGTCTTTAAGCTGACGAGCGAAATCAACGATCCCGGTTTTGTCCGACACGCTTATTAGCGCACGTTGAATCTTGCGTAGACCGAGTTGTTTGTCGTCAGTCATTGTTTGAATCGAAACCTGGCAAAAACTCTAAATCACAAACCCTGAGATTCAGTTGCACGTTGCGAAACGCCGCAAGCTAAAGCTTGAACTCTGAACTACTGCTTTGATTTGTAA
>JBGTCM010000402.1:0-5620 GCA_041748795.1 Pyrinomonadaceae bacterium | reverse complement strand
GTGAGGGCTATTAACCGCCAACCCCGCGCTGCCGGCATTGGGTGTCTCGCGTCGGAGCTTCTCCTGGTACTCCCGGGAACGAAAGCTGGAAATGATTTTCAGATACTTCTCCGAAGGCGCTAGTTCTTTCTTCCTCACGTGCGCGAGTCCCAACGACTTGTCGGCAATCGCGGCCGCCACCATCTTCTTGTACGCATCGTAAGTTTCACGTTCAACTTGCCGCAGCTCCTCAAGCCGCGCGGGATCGAAGAAGTCAGATGAAGGGGCTGTAATTAATTGGTGCGGTTGCGCCGGCGTTCGGTCCTTAAGGCGGTTGGCCTGCCACACGGCAATGATCTTGTAGAGCGACGCGTCATCAAGCACACCGCTTGGTGAGAATCCCGACCGTTTCTGCCACCGCGCCAGAGCGTTGGCAAACTCATCAGAGGCCGGGTCACGGTTAGTATCAAGCAGCCGACCAAGCAGCGCTGCATAGAGATACCAACCGCGTTGTGGTTTGCCACCGAAGAGCCATTTGAGTTCAGTTCGGAGTTGTGCGTTCCGTGTAGCTGCTGCGCCGACTGGTGATGAAGCATTTTCACCAGCGGGACGGTCGCTTAGCTTATGCGATGTGCGCTTTGCACCGGCACCAAATAGCAGAATGCCCGACAATGCGCCAGTGGCAACGAGACTGGTAAATATTTGAACTCTGAAGCGATTCATCCATAGAGATCAAACGCGAGATGGGGTTGTCGTGTCAACGGCGAACGAATGATCAGGATGAGATGTCTACGAAGCCACAGGAACCGGATGCGGATGGTCGTTGTTCGAACAACGCGGAGCGATCTCATTAACACCGCGGCTTCAGCCCGGTGATCGGAGGCGACCATCGAAAACGAAACCGTTTTAACGGTTTTTATTGGGGTAGGTCAGCACAAACCGTTAGAAACGGTTCAGAATCAGTTTGACATTTCAATCACCGGGCTGAAGCCGCGGTGCTAATGAAATCGCTCCGCGTGGTTGGCGCTAGCTGGCGGCTTTCGCGCGATCGCTTTCGGTAGACTCGTTTCCGTTACGCTGACGATCGGCCAGTTCCCTGCTCATCCTGTCAATCACATCTTGTGGTCTTTCGGCAACGGGGGTAGTAACGGAATCATCGTCAGATTCGCCCACTTCCCATGTAGTACGTTCTTCAACCTCCGCAGGACTGTCGCCGACTTGCGAGGGTGCGACCTCAACTGCTTCGGCCGATTTGACCTCCTCAAGATTCGCGGCCGGCACGCTGACATCGGTCGGCGGGGATACCGCAACCTCCTGAGCCGTGACTTCTACGACCTCTTTCACACCTTCTTCGATCTTCGTCGACGCATCCTGTTCTGTGATCGATGCAGGTGGTTTCAGTTCCACAGATTCGGTTTGCGTCTCCAATGCGGCACCCTCAAAAGAAAGCGCCCCGGGTAAAGTGATTGGGGCCAGCTTCTTTTCGGCGATCACCAGGTCCTTATATTCCAGCTTTCCTTTGACCTCGCACTGTCCTGTTAGGATCCCGCGAATGGCGCCATTCTGAATCTTGAGGACGAAGCCTTTCAAATTAAAAGCGAGTTTCAGAGTAAACTCGATCTTCTTAACCGACTTATTCTGAATGCGAATCTCAATGTGAGGACGATGCACGCTGTTAATGGCGTGTTCGCCAAGCTCGGTGTTCATGACTGTTTCAGGAGTGCTTCGCGACTCGTCCAACAAAGCCTTTATGCTTTCGGCTTTCTTCCATGAAGCAAGAAAAATGTCGGGGATCGGAATTTCAAACAGCTCCGCCACTTTTTCGGCAACGTCAGGAAGCGCTGCACTCTTGATGCCCTTCACCTCTTCACTCACTCGCTGTCCAAAGCTTTTCCAAGCTTCTGGTTCTTCCCCCGCGGTTTTGGGAAGTTCAAAGACATCTCGAACAGTCATCGACGATTTAGACATTCTCCCTCCTCACAGACCGAACGATATTTCCTTCATCGGTTTCGACCACATACTGGCCCTCAGATAGATTTGGACGCATCAGCACCTGACTGGTGATTGACAGGCCCTTCGTAGTTGCCGCGGCATCAATTTCAGAGCTGCCCATATCCAGGTTTGGGTGGAACGTGGCGCGCGGCACGAGCACAGATCGATAAAGTTGATAACCTACAAAACCCAGCAACAGTAGTATCAACAGGTAGACCCACCAGTTATTAGAAACTGTATCCAGGGGCGGTATCTTGTGATCGGGTGAAACCGGGCCGCCAATAACATCCGGAGAACCTGTTGCGCTTGGAAAAGGAGTCGGTCCACCTGGCGGGGTTGGCGTAGGAGAACCAGTTGGCCCATCAGGCGTAGGAGTAGGCGAAGCCTGGGGAACGATCTGCGATGTAACACTGATCATCCTTGTGTTACTGGTTGCCGTCGCCGTCACGCGTCCATTGTTCCAGCGGCCAATCTCAACTCTGGCAGGATAGTCACCTGCCGCGCGGTAGATGTGGGACGCCTGCGAATCCGTTTGCCATCCGGTGGAAGGCGAGCCATCACCAAAGAAGAATCTATATCTGACATTTGCGGGACCCGAGGTAACGCGCGCACTGAAAGTAACCGGATTGCCCATCTGGACCGGTGTCGGGTTGGCCGTAAGTTGTACCGACCCGCGATCATCGACGATAGGAGGGCTCGGGTCCGGCGTAGGTTTTTGGAAGTCAGTGACAACAATTGCTTGTCGAATACTTCCGCCCACTTGTTTGATACCGCCCCTGTTGCCCAGCCCGAGATCGACGTAGGCCAGGTAGGGTCCGCCGGGAGCATATGGGTGGCTGGCGGTAGAGGAGTCTTGCCAATCCGTCTGTGAACCATCGCCGAAGGTAAAGCGATACTTGATACCCGGATATCTGGAAGCCAGTTGAGCCGTGAAGCTAACGCGATTACCAGCGGTCACCGGGTTTGGTGTCGCGACAAGCGAGACTCGCGGTACTACCTGAGGCGTGTCGTCGTCAAGTTCTCTTTGAGTCAATACTACCGACGCATTAACTTTGTAATGTCCGGTAAAGCGATAGCGATGCGTGACAACGGGTTGCCGCGCTCGCACGATTGTCCCATCGCCAAAATCGACTGAGACGTTGAGCTTGGGGTTATTAACCAGACTTGCCGGGCTCAAAGTGAACCGAGCCAGCTCGCCAACCCGTACCGGGGTTTTCTCGACAACGACGATTACGAGTCCACGTCCTGTTTGAATGTTAACTGTATTCGGGTCCTGCGGTAGTGGCTGGGAGGATCGTGGAAGAGGCGCGCCCGGCGATGTGGCCACCAGCGGAAACGTGATCGCAAGTGTAAACAGCAACCCGAAGGTTGCAAGAATCAAGGGGCGAGCTTTGGCAAACATAGTTGCGTTACTACCCAGGTCTACGGTTCTAACAGACTTAAGGTTGAACTCCGCAACGAGCTGGCAAGCTGAAATGGGAGCTCGCCAGAAGTCAACCAACTCTTAAAGGTCGGACGATATTCCGCAGAGTTCGAAAAGTCAAACCTACACCCTTGATCGGTAGTGATCTTAAAGGCAAACCCTTCCACCCCCCGCGGGCTGCCCGCGTGGGGACCCCGGCCTGGGCTGAGATTTGCCAACGCCTTCAGCGTTATTCACAAATACGATAACCACCAGTTGCGCCGGCGCGCCTTCACGCCCGCAAACCACTTGCAAAGCGGATACAACAGTATGATGCCGATGATCCAGCATGCGTAAACCACCGCCAGGTTGAAGCCCACACCGGGCGGTGGGCCACCAAGCATGACCTGGCTGGAAAACATCCAGTCCACCGGCTTCCCGGCGACCCAGTGGAGTACAGCCGAAATCAAGTGGGCCGTGAGCCACTGCAGCAGATAGAAGAAGAGTGGCACGCGACCAAAAGTAATGAAAAACTTTCTAACCCAACCGACGAACGAACGGGAGGGGTCTCGTAACGCAGCGCCGTTTGCCTCAATCCACGCGAGCAACAACATCGCCGGGCCCAAAGTCATCAACAGAAAAAGAAGCGACGGTGGATACTTTGTCGTGTTCAAAAATGACAGTAGCGTAAATGCCCAGGAGTCCTGCCGCGCCCATCGACTCGGATCGCCATATCTATTGATGAGCCGAACGACTACAAAGAGCGCGATGGCCACGCTGCCCATAATTATTATGAGCTTCCGGCGCCGCCCAGCGTTCATCCGGTAAAGCACGCCAAACGCATATCCGGCAGCCATCACGCCAATCCAGGGGATAATTGGATAAACTACGAATACTACCGGACTTGGAAATCCGTCGACGGGCATCGCTTCAAGGGGCTGGTGCAGGACGATCCATAGCTTCGACCAAACGCCCGGAACCGGACTTTCCGGTCCTCGCCAACCCTGCACGCGAATACCATCCAGCAAGTTGTGCAGAAAGATCATTCCAACCCCGAAGGCGGCGACCAACCGCAGGGGCAGGTGGATCAGTAGCGCCAGTAAAATCATCGAAACCCCGATCACCCATATCACCTGAGCGGCGCCCATGAATCTGTAGTCGAAATGAAAGAAAACGAAAAACCTTACAACGGTGAACTCCAAAACGATCAGCCACAATCCGCGCTTTAACAGAAACCGCGCCAACTCGCTCTTGCTCTTGCCGCGGGCCCACTGCAGGTAGACGCTCGTACCGGCCAGAAAAACAAAAACAGGCGCGCAGAAGTGAGTTATCCAACGCGTGAAAAAGAGCATGACGTTGGTGCGTGACAAGTCGGTAGGATCAAAGCCCTGCAGGATATCCCGATGCACAAAGTCGCGTGTGTGATCCAACATCATGATAACCATCACGATGCCGCGCAGCAGATCGATCGAGTCGACACGTCCTACCGACGGCGGAGAAGGAGGCGATTGCTCGGGTGATGCTGCAACAGCAGGCGGCATGGCGCCGGTTGATTGATGCTGATGTAAATGGCCTGAAGATTCATTCATCCTGGAAAACAACGATCTATTTCGTCAATGACGGGACAAAACGGAGGTTGAGCTGCGGACTGCGCTCGGCGCAACTGCTCCAAAGAGAGGCTTGCCAACTACACTTGCCACTGGTTTTCTGGACGTGCCCGGAGTGGGCCCAGTGTTGACAACGTCCATGCAGCTCGCTACCGATGTGCTCGGCTACGGCTCGGATGGTAAACAAGCCGCCGCCATTGATATCGCGGGCATCGTGTTGAATGACCTTCACCTGCGGTAGAGCGCGCACTGTTTTGGACTGCGGCGGCTCGACGCCGCTTTTGCGTTCGATAACCCCACGTTCCGCGAACGGATTACATCTAAGTAGAGAGTGCCGTCCCTGGCGCACGCAAAGCGGTGTCAAGCCACCGCACTCCAAGGAGGCGCTTTCGTCTAAAGCTTGATCTGCACCGCTGAGATCACCTGCGGTAGAGCGCGCAACTCTTCCAACGTTTCTCTTTTCAATGGCGCGTCTACCTCAACCACCGCCATCGCTTCCCCGCCCCGTTCCTGTCGGCCCAGGTGAAAGCGTCCAATGTTTACGCCGCCCTCGCCCAAAATTGTTCCCACTCGCCCGATCACACCCGGCACATCGCGGTTTCGCATAACAATCATGTGCCCGTCTGGAATCGCTTCGATG
>JBGTCM010000401.1:0-8362 GCA_041748795.1 Pyrinomonadaceae bacterium | reverse complement strand
GACAACCGGTGGCGCCGCCGGCTGGAAACGCTGCTGGATTTCGCTCGCCAGTTGTAACTCTCGTTCGAGACGTTCCTGTTGAAACCGCGCCTCCATCAGTCGTGCATTCTCAACCCGGATGGCGGCGACCGAGGCCAATGTAGTCAAAACTTTCAGGTGGTCTTCGGTGAACCTGCCTTCGGCGATCGGCGAGTCCGCATAGATGATGCCAAACACTTTTTCCGAGACTCCCAAGGGAACAGCGAGTACTGATCTTACGCCCTGCAGCACCATTGTGCCGCTGGCAAACCGCGGATCATGTTGCGCGTCGGATGTCAGCACAGAATTACCGCGCATGACGACTTCGTCCATCACGTTGCGACTAACGCGAATTTCGCCGACTTCACCAACACGGTCCCGCAGGCGCGCCACCGCTACTCTCAACTCTTCGTTGGCTTCATCGCGCATCATCAAGAGACAGCGGTCGGCGGGGACTGCCTCAAAGACCAGCGACACGATTTGTTCGAGGGTTTCGTTCAGTGTGTTTGAAGCCAGCAAAGTGATTCCCACTTTGCTGATCAGTGCGAGCAAGTCGCCCTCCCTCGCTACACGCTCGGCGACTCGCTCTTCAGGTTTTGTGCGGGCGCCTTCGATCGCTTCCAACAGACCCGAGGTGGTGCGGTCGCCGGAAGCGAGGGCTATGGTTGCTTCAGGAAGGGAGGTGGACGAATTGTCCGTGATCATCGTCGCGCCCATGCTCGAGTGATACGAGCCATCGTCAAACACGATCTCAGTCTCACCGATCTGGATGCGGCCGCCGGCGGTGAGCGGGACGGTCCCTTCAACTGTGCCGCCGTTGTAAAGCGTGCCGTTGGCTGAACCGAGGTCCTGAAGGAAATATTCTTCGCCTTCACGACGGACTTCGGCGTGCACGCGCGACGCAAAGGGATCGGGAATGCAGAGGTCGTTGCGGGCCGAACGGCCCAGGGTGATTCGCAATCTACCCAGGGGGAAACGATCGGGCGCACGGTCGGGATATTTAACTATAAGCTCAGCCATCAGCGATTGGATTTGATCTGTAATTTTAGATCTCAGATCTCAGAAAGTTAAGTTTTCGGTCTCCGTTTTTCGTTTGAGATCGCAGATTTCAGATTTCAGATCTCCGAACTCAGCACTCAGCACTCAGCACTCAGCACTCAGATGTGTATATCAGTTTTCCCGCGTTAGTTCTGTCCAGAAGTTACCTCCGGAGCATTGGCCCGTCTCGAACCGCGATGGTGCCGGCGATCAAATCATGTAGACCTCGTCCGCGCTTGGTCAACGCTGCTATCAGGAACCCGAGACCCAATGTAAGAAAGGAAACCGGATAACCAACAAAGTGGCGCAGGAATGCCCGGCCGATTCCAATCTCAGTTCCATCCGAGCGACGTATTCGCAGTCCAGTTGCCCACTTGCCAATCGTTAATCCTGTGAGACCCGGCAGCACTCCCAGGTTCAAGGCGGCAACCACCAGCGCTATAAGTATTCCGATCGTTTCCGAGGAGTTAGCGGCGGTCCGCGCTCCGCCTCCCAACAAACGACTGATCAATGTGCTGAAGGCAACAATTGCAATCAGAAGGATGTAGTCGATCAGGATCGCGCCGCACCTTAAAGAGAATGGGGCGCGGACCGCCGGTGCGATCTGACGAACCGGACGCGGTTTCAACTTTTGCTGTGGTCTTGCCGTTTCAACTCTGGCGGTCATTAAATGTTTGTCGGTTGTCAGTTGGTCGTTGTTAGTGGTCAGTTGTTCTTTGTACTTTGTACTTTGTACTTTGCTCTTTGTACTTTGTCCTCGCGCTTTGGTCTTTGCCCTTTGCTCTTCTATTCCAGGCATTTCGGCTTCATTAACAAAGGCGAGTCTAAGCACAAGTGCAAAGAACAAAGTACAAAGCACCAAGCACCAAGCACTAACAACTGACTACTGACAACTAACCACTGACTATCCTAAAAGAAAATGCATTGTTGTTTCGCCGAGTCGAATTTTGTCTCCGCTATCGAGTACGCGCGGCTGACGCGGTGCCAGCCTCACTGAATCGTTAATAACGGTCCCGTTAACTGACCCGAGATCTTCAACCAGAAATGTTTCACCTTCACGCCAAATCCGTGCGTGGCGGCGAGATACTTTTGTCTCCGGGTCGAACCGCGAAAGATCAATCTCGGGAAAAACGTTTGAATGCGGATCAGTGCGTCCCAAAAGGTTGTTATCTTTTTGCAGCACAAAAGAGGCGTCGAGCTCCGTGGTTCCCGCGACCACCAGTTTGGCAGTCGGACGCGCCGCTCTCAGTGTGGCGCTAGACCCAACTCCCGCCATCGGCTGTCGGGCTCCGCAATGCGCGCAGAAAATATCGTCGGCGGCAATCCGTCCTCCGCAAAAACCACAATAGACCGTTTGTACCTGAACGGTCTCGCCACCGATGGTAGACGCCGCTGATCCATAACTCACCTGGCCTGACATCAACTTCTCCAGATGAGTCGCCAGTGCATCGCGCAGCGCACCTGCGGACGGAAAACGATCCTCAGGTTTATATTCAACCGTGCGCATCAGAATCTGTTCCATCTCGCTCGAGAGCGAAGGCGTAATCTGACGCGGTCGCGGATTTTTCGTGAAATCAAAAATCAGCAACGGATTGTCCTGCGGATCAGAACCGGTCAGCAGGTGAAACATCGTAGCGCCCAAACTATAAACATCCGAACGTGGTTCAACGCGTCCGCCAAAAAGCTCGGGAGGCGCGTAGCCCATAGTGCCAACCGCTGTCACGCCCTTCTCTTCCTGCTTGACCCAGCGGGCGATGCCAAAATCAATCAGCATGATGCGGCTGGTGTTTCCGTCGATCATCAGATTGGCGGGCTTGAGATCGCGATAGATGATCGGCTTGGGCCGGCTGTGGAGATACTGCAAAACATCGGCGGTTTGCATTCCCCAATCGGCAACAGTCCTTTCGTCGATTCGACCACCCGGGGCGTTGCGCAATCGCGAAGCCAAATCTCCCCCCGAAATAAACTTCATCACCAAATAAAACCGGCCGAGTTTATCGTCGTAAAAATAATCGTAGATGGTGGGGATTGACGGGTGTTCGAGTGACGTAAGCAGCAACGACTCGCGCTTGAAGTCTCCTATGGCTTTCTCGTGCAACGCCGGATCAAGATGCGCTTCCACCATCTCTTTTACGGCGCGCGGCGCATCGCCAAGGTTGCGATCTTTGGCAAGGTAAACGGCGCCCATGCCACCGCCGCCAATGCGGCGCACAAGCTCGTAGCGGGAATTCAAAACGCTGCCGGGGTCCAGCTGTTTGACCGCCGGTTGATGACCGCCCGTAGTTCCCTTCTGAGTGTGCTTGACGTTCGAGTCAAACTCGCCGGTTTGGTGGCCGCCCATCGATTCCGAAGCTTGAAAAACATTTTCGTCAGTTTCTACCAGCTCTTTCGACACCTCCGGCGCAGGCGCAGCTCCTGTGCCTTCAGATTCGGCGCCAGCCGACATCTGCGACACCACAGGGTTTTTAGTCCCGCAGTTGCTGCAGAAAGCTTCGCCCGGAACCGTGGGAGTACCGCATTCGAGACACTTAGACATTTGCGTTAAGACCCGTCAAACCCAACAAGCCCGTCAAAATCGCCACCTCGCCAATCCCCGGTGACTGCTATCTCACAATTTGAAAGCGCAGAAACGTTTTGCCAACAATAATCTCGTCTCCGTCTTTTAGCGGATGGCGCTCGCCGGAGGGTAGCCTTTTACCTCTATTAACAAAGGTCCCATTGGTAGACCCCAAGTCTTCCAAAAAATATTGACCTTCATTCACGGTGATGCGCGCGTGGCGTCGAGAGACTTTCGCTTCAGGATCGTCGGAATCCAGATCAACGTCGGGGAAGATCCCGCCGTCTGCGTCCCAACGACCAATCTGAGATTCATCCGCGCTGAGCGTAAACTGCTTACCAACGGATTTTCCACGCTCGATAACCAGCTTCGCATGTGCCTTAGCACTTGATTGCGACGACGACGAAGGGAGATTAACCCCCGCGGCGGCTTTGCCTGCTACTTCGGGTTGCGGAACTGAGGCCCGCGTTCGAGAACCGTTTTGTCCATCGGGCTCCGCCTTGAAAAGATTCGCGCCTGAGGGATGAAGGCCTGAGTTGGATCGCGGGTTAGGTCGAAGGGGCGCGCCACATTCATCGCAATACTGGGCGCCGTCGAGATTCTCCGTTTTACACCTTTCACACGTAATCATCGTTTTTCGGGAGTTTGCGACTCGCGCCCAATCCGCGTTAGATTCTCAACTTGTACGCTAGAACTGAGTCCAGGAACGGTGCGTCATTCTAACGCGAAAGCTTTCGACGCGCCAACGGGAACTAAATTGTAGGGGCGGCACTCCGTGGCCGCCCCACGTATGCGAACGCGACGTTATGGAACCGCGAGAGGGGCGGCCTCGGAGTGCCGCCCCTACCGAATTAACAGCGGGCCACTACTTTGGGTGTCGTTCTTCAAGATAATCAGGCACCTGCGTTATCCTTAGCACGTATCAAATGCGCTTATTTGAAACTGTTTACGAATTTTTGACGTAAGAGTTAGGCGAACCAAAAGGGTCGGAAGACTGAAGCCTTTTGCCCGATATTTCGCGCTATTTTGCAGGATAGATTCAACCCCCAAAACGAAGGAAAGTAAGACATGGCTTTAACCCGGAAGAAGAAGATTATTATCGCGGTCTCAGCGGTCGCTGTTTTAGGGCTGATCATTATTATCAGCGTGTTTGCCAGCCGTAAAGAAGAGCCGGAAGTAACGACGGTCAAGCTGGAAGTGAGACCCGAGCTGCGGCAAACAGTAACCGCGTCAGGCGAGGTTAGGCCTGTTCGCTACATAAAACTGACGAGCGAAGTCGCCGGCCGCATCGAGGAGATTTACGTGAACCCGGGCGATCAGGTCATTCTGGGTAAGCCTTTGGTGCGAATCGATCCCACCCAGCTCCAGTCGAGCCAGGAAGCACAATGGGCGGCTGCCCAGGGCGCACTCAACGACATCCAGAATGCGCGCAATGCGGTTGCGTCTGCGCAGCAGGGACTGGTTGTTTCGGAAGCGTCCGTTGCATCGGCGCGCCAGCAGTTGGTATCTCTGCAGACCTCCGTGGATCGAGCGCAGGTGGATCTCAACACGGCCCAACGTGAGCTCAAACGCTACAGCGATCTGATCGAGGCCGGCGTTGCTTCGCGATCAGAATATGACGCCGCGAAGGACCGTTTCGATCAGGCGAAGATCGCGTTGCAAACAGCCAGGGCAAATCTTGAGACCCAAAGAATTGCCGTGAAGGAAACACAAGAGCGAGCTAACCTGCAAAAGGTAGCTGTGCAGGAAGCCAAGACCGGCATCAAGTCATCCGAGATGCGCGCGAATCAGCAGTCAGCCTTATTGCGAGGTCAATCGAGCCAACGCTCAAAGGCCACTCAGATCTCGCCGCTTAACGGCGTTATCGCCGACATCCCTACGCGGGTTGGTGAATATGCGGTTGCGAGTCTCTCCAGCACACCCCTGATGACAATCGCCGACATGTCCACTATCAACGTGGAAGTTAATGTCGACGAGACCGAGATTTCCAATGTCGAGGTCGGTCAGCAAACGAAAGTAAAGGTTGATGCGCTCGGCGACAAAGAGATAACCGCCGTGGTCACGCAAAAGAACCCGCTCGCCGTTTCCAAATCGGATACTCAGGGTGGACTATCCAACCGCGTGAATGTTCAGGAAGCGAAGGAATTTAAAGTCACGGTCGAGCTCCGTGATATGCCTGACGAGGTGCGCAACGCCCTCCGACCCGGCATGAGCGCTACGGCAACCATCACGACCAAAACAAAGAACAGTGTGATCGCTGTGCCGTTGGAGGCCATTGTTGAAAAGGCCGCACCGGCCCCTTCACCAACTGCTGCGGGCAGCGCACCGGCACCGCAGGGACCCGAAAAACCGAAAAGTCTCAAGGGCGTTTACATCATCGAAGGCAACAAGGTGAGATTCATCGAAGTCACCACCGGAATCACCGGTGAGGCTGACATTGAGGTCACCAGCGGTGTGCAAGCAGGCATGGAAATAGTGCGTGGCCCAAGCCGAGTGTTGAAGACACTTAAAGACGGCCTGACAGTGAAACGGCAAACACGTAAACCCGGTGCTAACGCCAACGAGGGTGCCTAATGAGTGACGTCACCCTAGCATCTCCTCCGGCGCCCACCGTTCTGGCTGAGGATAAATCCGCCAGCGGACACGACGTCACTTCACTCATCTCGATGCGCAACCTCTGGAAGACTTACCAGATGGGCGCCGAGCAAGTGCACGCCCTGCACGGGGTCTCGTTTGACGTGAACAAGGGTGAGTACATCGCCATCATTGGACCATCAGGCTCAGGCAAGTCGACCTTGATGAATTTGATTGGCTGTCTCGACACTCCCAGCAAGGGCGAGTATTGGTTGAATGCCAAGAATGTTTCTGAGATGGACGACGATGAGCTGGCGCGCATTCGCAACCAGGAAGTCGGCTTCGTATTTCAGACGTTCAATTTACTTGCACGTGCGTCCGCGCTTCACAATGTTGAGTTGCCGCTGATCTACGGTGGTATCGGATCCTCGCAGCGGCACGAAATGGCAAAGCAGGCTTTGGCGGCCGTGGACCTGACTGACCGAATGATGCACCGGCCCAATGAACTCTCCGGCGGTCAGCGACAACGTGTAGCCATTGCGCGGGCGCTGGTTAATCATCCTTCTATTCTCCTGGCAGACGAGCCTACCGGCGCTCTCGACACACACACCAGCAGGGAGATCATGGATCTCTTCGAGCGTCTGCACGGAGAAGGCAATACGATCATCGTGGTAACACACGAACACGATATTGCTGCGCGTGCGCATCGCATCATCTCTATCCGAGACGGATTGATTGAGAAAGACGAGAAGATCCGTTAGCGGTTAACAGGCGTATAGAGTACAAGCTTTAGCTTGCGGCCGGCGCTAGAAGCCTCCTCGAGACTCAGGTTAGGGGTGGCGAAGACGCAACCTGAAGGTTGAACTCTGTACACCTGTTGTTCTCATGCGACCAGTCATTAATGAGCGGCCTGGTTCCCACCCGGTCGCTGCTAACCCCCGCCCCTCCATCCTGGGAAAACTCTGGTCGATATTCCGTTTAACAACCCTGTTCGAAGCGTTTCTTGTAGCTTTCGCCAGCCTGCGCGCAAACAAGTTGCGAACTGCCCTTACCCTCGTCGGCATAGTTGTCGGTGTGGCTGCCGTAATCGCTGTGGTCACGATTATTCAGGGCCTCGACCACAAAGTGGCAACTACCTTTTCTTCGCAAGGATCCACGGTCTTCACGATCTCGAAGCGTCCTCAGATCATCACTTCGCGCGAAGACTTTGTGAAGTTCAATAGGCGCAAAGATGTTACCCACACGGACGCTGACGCCATTGCACGGCTCTGCACGTCTTGCTGGCGCGTCGGCGTCGCAGCAAACGTAAGAGAGACTGCGAAACACGGGAGCCAGAAATTCGAGAATCTAAACGTTCGCGGAGTCACTCCCACCACCATGTTTGATATCGATGGCCGAGCTATCGACGCCGGGCGACTCTGGACTGATGCGGAAGGCGAGGCAGGGCGTGAGGTTTGTGTTGTCGGTTCAGACGTAGTTACCAATCTCTTTGAGGGCGCTTCGGAAGACCGCGTGTTAGGCCAGGAGATCAGAATCAGCGGACGCACGTTTCAAATCATCGGGGTGCTGGAAACCCTCGGTTCTGTATTCGGCGCTTCGCGAGACAGCGTGGCCTATATTCCTTATTCCACCTACCAGCGAATATATGGCGCCCGAGACTCAATCGTCGTGTTCATCCAGGTGCCTTCGGCGGAGCAATTGGAAGTCGCGGAGGATCAGGTTCGTACGATCATGCGGACTCGCCGGGGCGGCGGGCTTAATAGCGAAGGCGATGAAGGTTTCTCTCTGGAAACGCAGGATGTGTTTCTCAATCTTTATGGACAGGCAACGGCAAATATCTACCTCGTGACTATTGGCGTAGCGGCCATATCCCTCGTAGTAGGCGGAATTGTCGTCATGAATATCATGCTGGTTTCGGTGACCGAGCGCACCAAGGAGATTGGCATACGCAAAGCTATCGGTGCACGGCGAAAAGATATTCTGACGCAGTTTTTGATCGAGGCCGTTACCGTGACGGCCATCGGCGGCGCGATTGGAGTGATTACAGGTTTTGGGTTGGCATATTTAATCGCCGCCTTGATCGGGTTTCCCTTGCTCATCAGCGTTGCTTCGGCGGTTTTGGGGGTTGGTGTTTCCTCAATCGTCGGCATCATCAGCGGACTTTGGCCCGCGTGG
>JBGTCM010000400.1:0-12227 GCA_041748795.1 Pyrinomonadaceae bacterium | reverse complement strand
CTCGCGGTAGCGGGTGGGTCCCCGGGATTGCCGATTGCCAAATGCCGATTGGCTTCGTGTCCAAAGAAAATTGGCAATCGGAAATTGGCAATTGGCAATGTAAGAGACCCACCCGCTACCGCGAGGTGGTACTGACTTCATTGACACGCAGAAATCATTAACCGGCGATACTTCCATACACGCGAAGCCTGCTGACGCCGCCATCCGGAAAAATGCTGAAGCGCAAATGCGACACAGTGCCCACATCCATTACTTCACTCTCGTAGTAATGCCGCGTGTGTGCCTGTAACTTCGTTCGCTGCAAAATATCTTTCCAGGCGACTGACGAATCCGCGAGGCCTTCTTCTGAGAGGTCCGGCGCGTTCACGCCTTCAAGCCAACAGCTCTCGGGGAAGTTGCCCTTAAACCACGCAGTATCGACTTCCAATCGACGGACCGTGCCTGGCATTCCAAGTTTGATAATCGTCCAGTCGTGACCCGGCCCACGTCGACGTTTTGTTTCCCAGCCGTCACTCATGTTTGCCGCCCTGCCGGGCATGATTAAGTTGTGACGATGTCCAAAAAACATGTCGCTACAGGACAGCACCAGACCGCCATTTTCCACCGCCGCGAGATCAATATCGCCCCCGATGCGTTTGAGGCGATCCCCATCAGGAACGACCTCGCCGTAAACTCGCAAACGCGCCACGCCACCGTCCGGATAAATTTTGAGACGCAAATGCGTAAAGCGTTCGTCGCTCTTAATTGCAAATGGATTTTGGGAATCGCCGGCCAGCGGGGACTGGGGCAAGATCTCGGTCCATTTAATGGCCTCGCTCTGTAAGTCGTCTGCGGTGGGAAGCCCGTCCATCGTACATGCTTCGAGTGAACAGTGCTCTGGATAATTGCCGCGGAAAAAACTTGTATCAACCACGACGCCACGAATGATACCGGGGAGCCCGAGACGAAGGATGCACCAGTCGTAGCCTGGAGTACGCCGGCGGCGCGTTTCCCAGCCGTCCATCCATTTACCCAAGTCGGTGTATTTGCCTTCGATGAAGACAGGCGCTGTGGGCTTTAACAGGTTTTCTTTCGGCGCGAAAAACTCGTCATTGGCGACGAGCACCGCGCCCCCGAGTTTTTCCGCAGCGAGATCGACTAGTTCAGTGAAATCCATTGGGTTCTACGCAAACCTCCGTTAAGCCGAAAACAGTATGTGCGTTTGCCACGTTCGCCTGCGGCTCAGCCGCCTTCCGTGCGGAAAGGCTCTGCCTTTCCGCTAGTTCCTCTTGATTTGAGGCTATGCCTCGAACGTTTCCGCCGGAGGCGCAGCCTCTGCCTAATTTAACCCGCTCGGAAAGGCCGAGCCTTTCCGCACGGAACGCGGCGAAGCCGCACGCGAATGCTCTTACATTTCGCGCCTATGGCGTTGAGTAAGAAAAACACCATGCGGGTCATCTATTAATTCGCCACCATCATATATTTTCTCGCCGCGAAGAAAAGTTTTCTCGACCACGCCGCTCAGCGTCATGCCTTCATAAGGTGTTAACTTATGACGGTGGTGCAACGCCGCCCCTTCAACTTTGAACTGCGTCGAAGGATTCCATACCACCAGGTCGGCATCGAATCCGACGGCGATTGCGCCTTTTCGTTTATCCAGTCCCACTAACTTCGCCGGGGCACTACACAACCACCGACTTAGATCCTGGAGCGAGAACCCACGACGTTGTGCTTCGGTCCAAACCACCGGTAGTCGCAACTGTAGGGAAGAAATCCCTCCCCAGGCCGCGAGAAAATCCCCGGTTTCTTTCAACTTCATACCCGGAGGACATGGCGAGTGGTCGGAAACGATCATGTCGATCGTTTCATCGCCAAGTGCCGCCCACAGTTGTTCTCGATTCTCGCGCTCGCGTATCGGCGGGCAACACTTGAATTCCGTGGCGCCGTCGGGAATCTGTTCGGCCGCAAACGTAAGATAGTGTGGACAGGTTTCCGCGGTGATTCTTGCTCCCGACCGTTTCGCTTCGGCGAGCATGGAAAGAGAATCCGCTGACGAGTGATGAACGATATGTACACGCGCATCAAACTCCTGCGCCAAAGCAATCACGAGCGCCACGGCAGCGTCCTCGGCAGCACGAGGTCGAGACTTAAGAAAAGTTTTGTACTGAAACGGCCCGCCGTGCAAAGCCACTCCCGCCGCGGCTTCAATGGGGCCAGGCAGTTCCGCATGAACTATCAGGACCGCTCCCAATCGCGCCAGTTCCGGCAAAGCCTCGCGTAAATCCTCTTCCAGGACATTCGGAAACTCATCTACGCCCGAGTGGACCAGAAAACATTTGAAGCCCACCACGCCTTCCGCAAAAAGCGCATGCAACTCATCAGTGTTTCCCGGCACGACACCGCCCCAGAATCCCACGTCAACATGGCATTGATTACGTGCTGCTTCGAGTTTTGTTTTAAACCCGGCTAGTGTCGTCGTAGGAGGAACCGAGTTCAGAGGCATATCGATTAGCGTAGTCACACCACCGGCCGACGCTGCTTGCGTTGCGGTTGCAAATCCCTCCCACTCAGTGCGCCCGGGCTCATTGACGTGAACGTGGCTGTCTACCAAACCCGGCATGACGACCGACTCGTCGTCTATATCAATCACATTACGACCAGAACGCGGCACGTCATAAGAAGTCAGCGCCGTGATCACGCCGTCGTTGATCTCAATTGCCGCGGGGGCAATGGAGTCCGGCAAGACAACCTGCCGGCCACGAATCACAAGATTGGGCATCGTTCGAAACCGTTAGGCGAACGTTGGTGGTGGCGGTGGTACGTTAAGTTGAACCTCGCCAAGTCCGAACACTTGCTCGTATGCAGTAGCAATCGCCGCGAACGTTATCGGCAACACAAAGAACACGCCGACATAACAAAGAAGAATTCCCAAAAAACTGAGGACGCCGTTTATCAGAAGCAATCCCAGCAGTCTCCAAAAATTTGCCATGGCCGCTTTGATACTTAGCTTCACAGCCTCAACGCCCGATAAACGCCGATCCACAATTAGCGGATAGGCAAAGGTGAAGGCCACGGAAACGAGGATCAGGAGGATTATCAGGACAAACCAGAAAACCGCCGCGATACCGAGGAAGGCGAACAGCGCAGAAGGGTCGGGATTCGAGCCCGCCTGCGGCATCATCAGCAATAACCCCACGTAGAAGGCGATATAGCTGGGAACGAAAACCACCACGATTGGAATCATGTGCATCAGCGTCGCGACCACGCTCTCGCCAAAGTAATCAAACCCATTGAAGAGCACCCCAAATTCGATTGGCTGACCTCGCCGAGTTTGAAAAACCGCCAGATACAAACCGCACATCATCGGTCCCATGAGGAGTCCCAACGGTACGACGCTCCCGATCAAAATTCCCACGGCCGTCATACCAAAGAAGAGCCAGTATTGGTTCTTCACCAGTTGCCAACCCGCTCTAAGACATTCCATAGGCTCAACAGCGTTGCGTTTGAATTCGGCATGTGAAGAATACTCAAACATCCGTAAGGTCCTTTCATGGGATAGCGGCCATGTGTCCGAGGCAGTAGCCCGACCCTTTAGGAGAGCGCCCTAGCCGAGCGCCCAAACGCCCCTTAAGGGGTCGGGCTACTGCCCCACCTGAGCAAACGCGGTGGTGTCGCGCAGCCATCCCGTCTTATCCAAAAGCGATTGTAAATGTCCTTTTATTGCCTCTGCGTAAACTAACGCACCCATTTGATTGGGGTGCCCGAGTGAAGCATAACGGCAGGTCTGGTAACTCTCCTCGCGAAATTCCTTTTCAGCTTTAGTCTCTTTCACACCCTTCGGTTTTTTGAAGGTTTCCTTGCAGCTCTTCGACCTCGCGTCACGAGTTTCATCGTTTGTTTTGAACGCAGCGGTGCCGAATGAAAGCGCCACGATGACGTGCCTAAACCCTGAGAGGTTCGTAGAGCCCAGCTTAAAGTTCCAAAGCAAAGTATCAGGAGCGGCAAAGGCGTGTTCAGGCCAGAAGTTTATTTCCACAAATGTCACTCTGGACGGCAAAGATTTTTCATTTAGCTCGCTGTTAACTTTGCCGACGGCGCTGGCGAGATTAGCCGTCGATAGCTGATACCACTCTTCGGAAATAGCAATTAATTGCTGGCGCATCTGCGCGTAACTCAACGCTCGCACTTTGCTTTCTTTTGCGCCCTCTTCATCGCGGGCCAGCTTTTTCACGAGCAACCGCAGAAACGCGTTGTCATCAGTTTGCGATGAAATCGACTGGTAGTAACCGGTGACGAGTACCTGTGCGTTTGGAAATCCAGAGACAATACGTCGCAGTAGTTCCGTCATGCCACCTCGACAATGCGTGTCGATGCGGGGACGCAAAGATTCCAATGTTGCGGCAGCATTCAAAAGGTTGCTGACTCCGACATCGTTGATGCAGCCGTCGACAAGGATGAGGTTTACGCTTGAACGATTGTTACCGTAAGACAGCAGTGCCTCATCAAGCTGCTGATTTACAGTCGGCAACGGCTGGTTAACTTCATGGTCGTTTGACCTGAATCTCATAGAAGTATTGGGAGGCGTTTCGAGCAAGGCGCCGGAGTGGGCCCTTATGTCTTCCTTCACTTCGCGTCCCGTTTTGTCCTCCAGCCAGCATTTTACTCGCCACCAGCTCTTTCGTTCCTTTCTTAACCCCTGGCCCCAGAGGATCGAGTCGCCGAGTACGAGCATGCGCAGAGGGTTGTCAATCGCGGGCTTGTTTTTGTTGGGACATCCATCCTGGGCCGCAGCAGTCGCGCTGCCAAGAAGACAGATACCGATGCCCAGAGCAAGCAGAAAAAGTTTGGCTGGTGCTTTGGAAGTAAATTTCAAGATTTCGCGTTTATTTGATCGGAGTTTAGCTGCCTGAGAAAATCCTCGAGCAAATTCAGACTTACCTTGAGACGATAGTTCCTGGTGGAACGAATATCGTCAATTGGAGCAATTTCACGAGCCAACTCAGCTTTGGCATTCGCAATAGTATCGTCGCCGAGCCGTGCGCCACGCAAACTCGATTCAGTTTTAACGCAGCGCAGTGGAATGGGCGCAATACTTCCGTAAGCTAAACGCAGATCCTGGATGGCCTCATCATGCAGACGTGCGGTGGCCGCAAGACACACTTTTGATATTGCCTGTGCCTTTCGGGTTCCTACCTTCCGATAGTATTGGTGCAGGTCGCCGCTGGTAGTACGAGGCAAACGAATTCGAGTAAGTAACTCGTCAGCTCGCATGATGATCTGCTTGTACCCAGTGTGAAAACCCTGATATGGGACCCATCGAGCGCCGTTGGTAGACCTCAGTTCCAACTCAGCATCATAGGCGAGGAGCGCGGGTGGGGAGTCTGCCGCCGGGGAAGCGTTTACGATGTTGCCACCCAACGTGCCGCGGTTCTGAATTGCGAGTCCGCCGGTTTCACTAGCTGCCTGACACAGCATCGGAAATTCCTGTTGCAGAATTGGATTCGACTGAACTTCTGTGTAGGTGGTCAGTGCACCGAGTGTGATGTGTTCCGCAGTGGCTTCAATACCGCGCAGCTCGTCGAGGTTCCAAATGTTGAGATAATTTTTATGCGGAAGCTTACCCGCCTCAAGCAAAACCATCAGATCGGTTCCGCCGGCGAACGGCTGCCAGAAGCCGGGCTGGTTCGCAAGTAGATCAAGAGTTTCAGGTAGAGACTCGGGAGAAATTAGTTGGTAACTGGGTATATACGATCTCATGCCTTCTTGTTTCCGAGCTTGGCAGGGCTGCTGTCGAGGGGGACTTTGTTGTTATTGACCGTTGGTTGCGGTCTTATCTTGGCCGTTTGTAGAGAGACGCACAGCCGCGCTAATTCCGATACCAGTTTCAGTCGAGCAGTAACTGCTGCCGCAGACATATCAAGTTGTCGCATCGTCAGGTGTGTCCTCTCTCAACGCGGTAATATCAGCCTGGTCCTGTAAGCTACCCCGCATTTGCTTCAGTGCGATCAATCCTGAATGCGAGACTACTGAGAGCGTTCCGTCTTGCCAATCAGCTTCCACGCGCGAATCCCAAATCTCTTGAATTGGTGGGGTCACCAAAAGCAAATCAAGAGAGAGCACGTGCCCGGTTTCGGAATCGATCTTTGACGCTCTTCTTATCTCAATTGCGCCGTTCGCAAAAGTCACATCCAATCCGCGAATGTCATATCCAAGTTGCGTGGCAATCGCGATGGCTTGATCAAGTGACTCCGAAAGGATCAAGATGTCGATGCCTATCGTCGCCCTGGGCCGACCATAAATCGCCATTGCGAGTCCGCCACAAAGCGCGTATCCGATTCGATCGCGTTCGAGTGCCGTCACCAGTTTTCGAAATTCAGTATAAAGGTCAAACATCGCTCACTCAGACGCTACTTCCTACATGCCCTCACCACCGATTCAAATATCTTCATATAGCCGGTACAGCGACAGAGATTGCCCGCGAGTCCCGTGCGAATGTCATCTTCAGTCGGATTCGGGTTTCGTTCCAGCAGATCGACCGCGGCCATTACCATGCCCGGCGTGCAGATGCCGCACTGCGCCCCGCCACAGTCAATAAAGGCTTGCTGCACTGCGTGAAGCTGGTCCCCGTTTGCTACGCCTTCGATAGTCTTGATCTCCGCACCTTGAACCTGGGCCACGGGAACAAGACAACTATTTACAATCCGTCCGTTGATGAACACGGAGCACGCTCCACACTCGCCTTCACCGCAGCCTTCTTTCGTGCCCGTTAGATTTAATTGCTCGCGCAGGACGTCCAGTAGGCGGGCCATGGCAAAAGCATGAAAGACAACGGCCTTGCCGTTAACGATGCTGCTAATCTCTATCATCATTCATCAGTATCCAAACAAGCGAAATGATTTGCACTGCCGGCGATTGGTGAGCAAGCAGGTCAGCGGGCATCGTATCAAGCAACCAGTCTTTCACCTCTCCAATTTCGCGATTTCAGTTTGCGCGCCCAGGAACCGCGTGATGAAGATGTAAGATTCAAATGCCCTTTCAGATGGCCGACCTTATCTCCAAGCGGGTGTTCTGCGAGTGCTTGCTGCAGGATTTCTCGCACCAGTTCCGACATGCTCTTTCCCAACATCTTTGCGGCCTGCCCGAGTTGTCGTTGCTGCTCAGCGTCAAGGCGAACACTCAATATCTTTTCCATGGCTTGCAGTGTAAGAAGGAGTAGGCGAGCGGTCAATCATTGCCACTAAAGCCCCACTTGCTGCTATTGCCGCTGTTGAAAGTGGAGCTTATCATGTCAGCATGCTGGATTGGATCGATTGTCCACAGGTGGAACGTAGCGAAAGTAAACTCAGCGGCGCCTGGGTCTTTCGTGGCACGCGCGTACCTGTGCGAGCCTTGTTCGAAAATCTCGAAACCGGCGCAACGGTAGATCAGTTTCTGGAATGGTTTCCCGGCGTAACTCACGAACAAGCTATCGCTGTGCTCGCGCACGCTGGGCGGCGACTGGCGGAGGTCTAAGTCAAATGAACTACCAAGAAATTATCACAATCGAACCGGGCAAGCGGGGTGGACGACCCTGCGTACGTCACATGCGCATCGCTGTGGCAGACGTCCTCGGTTGGCTGGCTGCTGGGATGTCTCACATGGAAATTCTCAGCGATTACCCCGAACTGACTGAAGAAGACATCCGCGCTTGTTTGGCCTACGCGGCTGATCGAGAACGACGCGTGATGACCACGGTTTAATGAAGCTCCTCTTTGATCAAAATCTGAGCTTCAAACTCTGTCTCCGCCTGAAAGACCTCTTTCCAAATTCGCAGCAAGTTCGGTCATTAGGAATGTCGAATTCCGATGACAAGGCCATCTGGCAGCATTCGGTCGCAAACGATTTCATTATTGTCACGCAGGATTCAGACTTCGCAGATATGGCGGCGCTGCTGGGATCACCGCCCAAAGTTCTGTGGTTGCGGTGTGGTAATCAGCCAACTCTACGGTTGAAGGACTCTTACGCCAGCAATTTGAAGCTATTGAAGCTTTTATCAACGATGAGACGGCGACGTGCCTTGAGATATATTGAGTGGCACTGGATTGTTTACCCACACGACTCCTCGTCAACCTCACGTTCGCACTCAATGCAAGTCCACCTAATACTCTCACCCGGCGCCTCGACTCCGCCTGCCAAATCCCATAACTCATCGGCGTTACAATACTCCTTACGTTCGATGCGACGCTGATGTTGATAGTCTCCAAAAAGTTCGACGCCCCTGAGCACAGGTTTGGCCTTTACCCACTCGTAGTCTCCCACTATTTCGACCACGAACTCTCTGGCCTTCCCTGTGCTTAAGATAACCAAATCATCTTTTTGCATTTTCTTATAGAAATTCCAGAGACTGGGACCGCCGCCAGATCCAGCGTCATTCGGATAGTGCTGTGTAATCGCATCCGCTATTTCGCTTGCCGAGTTGTATCCCTCAACGTCAATATTGCCAATCTGGCCCCAACCGATTGCAATACGTCGGTTGCGCCAACACCAATCAAGAGCACCGCCTGGGTCGGCATGATGTGTGATAAGCCTCCACACTTTCATAACAACACCTCCATCAACGCTTCCGGCATCAAGGGAACTTGATTGAAACTCACGCCGGTCGCGTTTTCAATCGCACTGAGTATCGCAGGCGCTGGTCCATCCATCGGCAATTCACCAATGCCCTTTGCGCCGCCAGGTCCATAAGCATAAGGATTCTCTTCAAAGAAAACTCGAATCGGCGGGATGTCGGCCGGCGTGGGAATGATGTAGTTAGTCATCTGGTTGTTCGCCATTCTCCCGTTTTGCCACACAACATTTTCGAAAAGGGCGAACCCTATCCCCTGGGCCACGCCGCCTTCAATTTGTCCGGCCGCGAGTATTGGGTTGATTACTCTTCCTACTTCCTGCACCGCCACGAAGTCATGAACTCGTGCTTCGTAAGTCAACATGTCAACTGAAACTTCAGCAACGTAAACGGCCCAGGCAAAGGTGCCGTAAGCATCGCCCTGATACTTTTCGTCGTCCCAGTAAACATTCGGTGGCGGCTGATACTTGCTGAAGGCTTTCAATGGTCCAAAGGTTTTGATGTGTTCGCGGCAAGCCACCTGAAACGCATTCGAGTTGTAGTTCTCTTTCAATAATCCGCTGCCGATTAAAGTCTGTTTCAAACCAAGTACGGCCGACTCGACCAATTTACCTACCACCATAGATGTGCGCGATGCGACGGTCGGCCCACTGTTTGGCACGTTTGCGGTATCGGGCTGCGCCACCTCAATCAAGTCACCGTCAACGCCCAGCGCCTCGGATGCGATTTGAGCGAAGACAGTGTTTGTCCCCTGCCCAATCTCAGTGCTCGCCGCCAGAATTCGAATGCGGCCCTCAGGCGTTGCCTCCGCGCCGACGACCGATGCCAGGTAAACCTCGCCTGAACCGGTGAACCCGGCGCCGTGCATGAATGAAGCGAAGCCAATGCCTCTCTTGATGTTAGGACCGTGTGCCGCTCCGCCCTCACCAACGGTAGGACTACTGCCGGGATCAGATCCGTTGGCATTCTCTCGCGCGAACCGCTGGCGTTTCTCGTGATAACCAGTCAACTCGAAAGCGCGATCCAGCAACTGGTCCATGTCAACCTTTTCTCTGATCACCTGGCTGGTCGCGGTGGTCTCTCCCTGGCGAATGAAGTTACGGCGGCGAAACTCGTCGGGAGTTAACTGGAGCTCCTTCGCCACCTTGTCCATCTGTAATTCCAAACCAAAGATGCTCTGCGGTGCACCAAAACCTCTAAACGCCCCATGAGGCGGCATGTTAGTGGCAACCGCGCTCGAGCGTATACGGACGTTAGGGCAACAGTATGGACCAGCAGCGTGAATTGTCCCGCGTGAAAGGACTACCGGAGACAGTGTGCAGTAGGCGCCGCCGTCCACGACAAATTCGATCTCCATTGCGAGCAGTTTGCCGTCCTTCGTAACTGCCGTCTTGTGGCGCGTGCGCGATGGATGACGCTTGGTGGTGGCTGCCATATCCTCTGCCCGGTCGTAAATAATCTTGACTGGTTTGCCTGACTTCAAAGCCAGCAACCCTGCATGGCCTGCGATGAGAGACGGATACTCTTCCTTGCCGCCAAAGCCGCCGCCGGTTTCAGTTTGGATGACACGGATCTTTTCTTCAGTGAGTCCGAAGAGTTTTACGAGGGCTTTGTGAACGTAGTAAGGGCATTGCATGGAGCCCCACACCGTGACGCCGTCACGTTCATTAGCAATCGCGATCACCCCGTTGTTTTCAATGTAGAGCTGTTCCTGTGCGCCCGTGTGATATTCGCCTTCAACAATTCGATCGGCGGCGGCCCACGCCTCGTCCACATTTCCTTTGTCGACGAGAAACGATTTGAAAACGTTGTTCTCGCCCCAGACGATCTCTTTCTTGTTGACGGAGTCTTCCATCGAAAAGATCGCCGGCAGCTCCTCAATCTCTACCTGCACAGACCGTCTTGCTTCTTCAAGCAAGTATTTGTTCGGATGAGCGAGAAGAAGGACTGGCTCTTCAGGGTGGTTGACGACTTCGTGGGCTAGATAAGGCTGATCATTGAGGATCAGCGCGACGTGATTCTCGCCGGGAATATCCTTGGCGGTCACGATTGTGAACTCGTCCCAGGGAATGTCGCCTGTAAACGAGATGTTCTTGATGCGTCCGCGTGGCACCGAGCTGCGCACAGTTGTGCCGAAGAGCATCTCGGGAAAGGAGATGTCATCGACGTAGAGAGCCTGACCGGTGACTTTTTTGCGGCCCTCTTTCCGAGGGGCTGATTTTCCGATTGAATTCATTAGGCTGCGGACCAATCAATTCGGCTGGCTGCTGCTATCCCATTTGATGATCAATTACAGTTTAGCATCGTTCCAGGCGCTGACCCATGATGGTTGTATTCGGATGTTGATACAGTGTGGCCCCATTCAAGGACGACTGCCCGGTCATGAGGTCAGTACCACCTCGCGGGTAGCGGGTGGATCCGAAGGATTGCGGATTGCGGAATGCCGATTGGTGTTTTACCTGAAACGAATCAGCAATCCGAGTTCGACATTCCCCAATCGATCAGACCCACCCGCTACCGCGAGGTGGTACTGACCTCATAGGGCGGCACGTTCTATTAGGGGCAAGCACGTTCTGATAAGGGCAAGCGCGAAAACTGCATCTCCATCTGTATTCGCTCAACAACTCTCGTGTATTATTCACCCGCTCTTCAATCCAATTCCAACAGTTCAGGCCATTGTCTGAACGCCAAGGAGCTCTAGATGAAACTGAGAATCTTTTTGCCGCTATGCGTCATGTGTGCGTTGATGCTTGTCGCTTGTGCCAGGCAGGATGAGACAACAAACCGTGCGAGTTCAACTTCAACTCCGGTCGCGTCGAGCGCCACGCCGGCGGCGCCAGCGACAACGGCCCTCGCAGATAAAATCGGAGTACCGGAATGTGACGATTTCATAGCTGCGTATGACGCCTGTATTTCCAGCAAGGTCCCGGAAGTTGCTCGCGCTCAGTACAAGACAGCGATCGAACAATGGCGAAGCGGTTGGAAGAGACTCGCCGATAACCCCCAAACCAAACCAACATTGGCAGCGGCCTGCAAGCAAACAATCGAACAGGCAAGAGCTTCGATGAAGGCTTACGACTGCACGTTCTAATGCCGGGTTGCGGCTTGGCCGCCGCACAGTGCGGAAAGCCTATGGCTTTCCGATGCTATCCCTCTTCCCCTTTCCTGAGGCTCAGCCTCAGGAAAGGAAATCAAAACAACCCTCCCGGAAAGGCTGAGCCTTTCCGCACTGTGCGGCGGCAAAGCCGCGTAAAACCAACCGCGGGCATGCCGTTAACCCGCCTTTAGCACCTCGGCTAACAGACTGGAAATTTACCCCTACTGCGGTTTCGCAATTATCAGAGGTTTTGCTTCCAGTTCTCTGCGATAGAAAACGCGCGGGCGTTGCACGCTGCGTTTTTCAGGCTCCGCAATGTTCTGTTCCCCTTCCACGAAGGCGATCGCCAGGCCCACCCCACGCGTTTGTTTCATCTTAGCTTCCTGCATTTGCGGAACGCGCTCTGTCGCGAAGTCGAGCCACTCGCGCGCGCTTAGCGTGCCGTCCTTCGGCTGGCTGTCCGCGATCGCCGTCTTGAGTCCTTCTTCAACCAGGGCGTATGTGAGCAGCCCATGACCAAGTTGCGCTGCTTCCAATGCTGCCTGA
>JBGTCM010000399.1:0-4239 GCA_041748795.1 Pyrinomonadaceae bacterium | reverse complement strand
GAGTACGGCAACGGTCACCAGCGCCACCGGAATCAGGATGGTGAGTATGACGAGAAGGCATGAGATCAAGGCGCTGAGTGCCGGCCGCTTTGTACGTTGGACCAGCCGCTGGTGGATTGGATAGAAAACAATGACCAGCACTGTGGCCCAGGCGAGCACGCTGACGAATGGCTGGATCATTAACCAGCAGAGGTAGAGGCAGACGATGGTGACAAAAACCAAAACCCACCAACGAACCTGCCGCTTGTAATCTGTCATTCCTATCTCCTGTGATGTCTGAAAGGACTGCCTTATCTATCATCGAAACAGGCGTGATGGCAATGAATAAGAGTCCTGCTAACAGGTGTATAGAGTACAAGCTTTAGCTTGCGGCGTGCGCAAGAGTCTAGTCGCCATCGTTGCTTACGACGCAACCTGAAGGTTGTACTCTATACGCCTGTTCTTTACCCCAGCAGCAATTCGGGTTAAAAGCCTTCAATCTCCGCGGGCTAATTACCCCAATAACAGGCGTATAGAGTACAAGCTTCAGCTTGCCGCATACCGAAGAAGCTGGTTAAAAGCTACCGAGCCTGGCTCCCGAACAGGCAACCTGAAGGTCGTACTCTATACGCCTGTTTTTACCCACGCGGCAAAAGTGCGATAATCAGACCCGGCCAGAAACAAGTCAGACTTGGACCATCCGCTAGCCCAGCAATGGGCAGTCCCGACCCGGTCAGAGTTTTCAATAGAGAGAGTCTCCGAATATGAGCACTGCTGTAGAAGAACCCAAAGAAATCCCCCAGGAAACCACCAATAAGTGGGTCTACGTTTTTGAAGAAGGAGACGGTCAGAACAAGTCTCTCTTCGGCGGAAAGGGCGCCGGCCTTTGTGAGATGACGCGGGCTGGCTTGCCTGTGCCGCCGGGGCTGATTGTCACGACCGAAGCCTGCAATGCCTTCTTCGACCACGACAAGAGCTTTCCCGATGGCATGTGGGATCAAGTTAAGGAAGGTCTGCAAAAGATTGAAGAGAAGGTCGGCAAGAAATTTGGGGACCCGCACAATCCCCTGCTGGTTTCAGTACGTTCCGGAGCAGCGTTCTCCATGCCGGGAATGATGGATACCGTTCTGAACCTCGGTCTAAACGAAGAAACGGTCCAAGGTCTGGCTGAGCAAACCGGCGACCTGCGTTTCGCGCTCGACGCGTATCGCCGCTTCGCATCGTTGTTTGGCGAAATCGTTATGGGCGTGGCCCACGAAAAATTTGAGCGGGTCATGGATCGATACAAAGCCCAAACCACGGGCGGGCGTGATACAGATCTCGATCCGAACCATCTTCGGGAGATCATCGCCGCCGAAAAACAGATTATCGGCGCCGAGCAACATCCCATTCCCGAAGATCCTTACGAACAGCTGCGCGTCGCCATTGCCGCAGTCTTCAATTCGTGGATGGGCCGCCGGGCGATCGACTATCGGAGAGTTAATCGCATTCCCGATTCGCTGGGCACCGCGGTTAACGTGCAGGCGATGGTGTTTGGAAACATGGGCGAAGGCAGCGGCACCGGCGTGGCATTCACGCGCAATCCTTCAACCGGCAAAAAAGAGCTTTACGGTGAGTATTTACTAAATGCCCAGGGTGAAGATGTTGTCGCCGGCACCCGCACGCCGAATCCCATCAGCCAACTCAAACAGGAGCTGCCGAAAGTTTACGACGAATTCGCTGCGATCACGGGTTTGCTGGAACAGCACTACCGCGATATGCAGGACTGCGAATTCACCATCGAACGCGGCAAACTCTGGATGCTGCAAACACGCACGGGCAAACGCAGTGGCGCGGCAGCGGTGCGTGTGGCGGTGGAGATGGTTGGCGAAAAATTGATCGATCGCGCGACGGCGGTACAGCGCGTTACACCGGAACAACTCGATCAGCTACTGCATCCCACGGTCGATCCGAAAACGAAAGCTACTGTGCTGGCGACGGGTCTGCCCGCAAGTCCCGGCGCCGCTCAGGGCCAGGTTGTTTTCAGTCCCGACGAGGCCGAAGAGCTGGCGCGTGAGGGCGCGCAGGTCGTTCTGGTTCGACATGAAACGAGCCCCGATGATTTTCACGGGATGGTGGCCGCCCAGGCAATCGTCACGGCGCGCGGCGGCATGACGAGTCACGCGGCGGTAGTGGCACGCGGCATGGGCAAAACATGCGTCAGCGGCGCCAACGATCTTGAGATCGATTACAGCCAACAACAGTTCACGGTTAACGGCACAGTGGTCACCAAGGGCGAGTGGATCACTGTTGATGGGTCGCTGGGCCGTGTATTCCTGGGTAAGGTCCCGACTGTGCAACCGACGCTGGGACCGGAGTTTCATGAGTTGATGCTTTGGGCTGACAAGTATCGCAAGTTAAGAGTGCGCGCCAACGCCGACACGCCGCGCGATGCCAAGGTAGCGCGCCAGTTTGGCGCCGAGGGCATTGGGCTCTGCCGCACCGAACACATGTTCTTCGGCGATCAACGGCTCGCCGCAATGCGCGAGATGATTCTTGCCGACGGTGTGGGAGCCAGGGAGAAAGCGCTGGATAAGTTACTGCCGTTACAGAAGGGCGACTTTGTCGGTATTTTCCGCGAGATGTATGGACTGCCCGTGACGATTCGCTTGCTCGACCCGCCCCTGCATGAGTTTCTTCCCAATGCCGAGGAGTTAATGAGTGAGCTGGGCGAACTAAAGATGGCAGTGCGATTGGCAACCACTCTGGGCGACATGGATAACCTGCTCGACCAGATTGATGAAAAGCGCCGGCTTCTCAAACAGGTAGTTCGCATACGTGAAGCCAATCCGATGTTGGGTTTCAGAGGTTGTCGTTTGGGCCTGCTATTCCCCGAAGTCACGCGGATGCAGATTCGCGCCATTTTCGAAGCTGCTTGTCTGGTGCAGGGCGAGAAGAAGAAGCCGGAGCTTGAGATCATGGTGCCACTGGTTTCCCTCAGCGAGGAATTGCGGCAACAAAGAGAGATCATCGATCAGGTCGCTCAACAAGTGATGGGTGAATACGGAATGACGGTCGAGTATAGCGTCGGCACCATGATCGAGTTGCCGCGCGCGTGTTTGACCGCGGACTCTATTGCCGCCCATGCAGACTTCTTTTCGTTTGGGACAAACGATTTGACGCAAACCACATTTGGTCTGAGCCGCGACGATTCGAGCCGCTTTCTACCGAATTACGTTGAGCACAAGATCCTTCCCGACGATCCTTTCCAGGTGCTGGATCGCGAAGGTGTGGGCCAACTGGTTCGGGAAGGCACGAATCGCGGACGCAGCGTAAAGAAGGATTTGAAAGTCGGGATTTGCGGTGAGCACGGCGGCGACCCGAGTTCGATCGCTTTCTGCCACGAGATTGGACTCAACTACGTAAGCTGTTCGCCGTTTCGAGTGCCCGTTGCCCGACTCGCCGCTGCGCAAGCGGCACTGGCCGCGAAGTAGGACAGGCATTCCTGCATGTCTGACTTCTGATCGAAGCCGGTACGGCGTACAAGGTCAGTTTGCGATTTTCCATATCTCATTTTTCATTTGAAGACATTCCAGCGTATCCTAAATGGACAATGAGAAATGACAGGTGATACTAGCGGAGAAACCCACCCGCTACCGCGAGGTGGTACTGACTTCATTGCGCCGCGACCTCATCTATGGAAAAGGCGGCCGTGCGGCGGCTGAAGCCGTATGTCAAAACTTTCTGTTTCCCCACCTTATTAATTCAACGACCGACAGACAGGAATGTCTGTCCTACCGAAGGAGCAAACATGCGTAAGTTCATTCTTCTATCTGCACTTTTAGTTATCACCGCGGTTGGTGTAAGTGCGTTCAATACGCCAAACGAGGTGCCGGCCCCCGGCGCGGAGGCTCCGAGTTTCAAGCTCGTAACTAACGAAGGTAAAGAAGCGAGTCTCTCCGATTTCAAAGGCAAGTGGGTGGTGCTTTATTTCTACCCGAAAGACTTTACCAGCGGCTGCACACTGGAAGCTCGCAACTTCCAACGCGACCTCGCGAAATATGAAAAGGCGAATGCCGTGATTCTGGGAGTGAGTAGCGATACCGCCGAATCGCACAAGGATTTCTGCGCCAAGGAAGGTCTGGCCTTCAAACTACTTGCCGACATTGAAGGCAAGGTTTCGGAGCAATACGGCTCCGTCATGGAATACAACGGCAAGAAGTATTCAGCGCGAAACACTTTCATCATTGACCCCAAAGGCAAGATCGCCAGGGTGTTTTT
>JBGTCM010000398.1:0-3339 GCA_041748795.1 Pyrinomonadaceae bacterium | reverse complement strand
TCTGTTCGCGATACTTCTGCTGGCGACCACAATTGCTAAGGCCCAAACCGTTGACATCGATCGCGTTGTGGCCGAGCTCGAACCTGAGATTCAGCGAACATTGATCGCCGGGAATATCCCTTCGGCCTCAATCGCAATAGTCCACGGCGATCGAGTGATCTGGACTGGCGCGTATGGTTACTCAAATCTCTGGGCGCGCACTCCCGCCACGCCAAGCACGGTCTACCTGATTGGCTCAACTTTCAAAGCGATGTCCACCGTCGCTCTGCTTCAGCAGATGGAGCAGGGCAAATTCAAGCTCGATGACCGCGTTAGTGACTATCTGACTGACTTCAAGATTCAGGGTGAAGATCCCCAACACCCTGTCACCTTTCGGCACTTGTTCACTCATACTTCGGGCCTGCCTGGCGACTTCGGCGGATTCCCGGTATGGGGCGACGCCATGCCACCAAGCATGGATGAATATCTCCGGAAGTCACTCAAGGTCACCAAACCGCCGATGACTTCTGTCGTCTATTCGAATATGGCCTACACGCTAATCGGTTACCTGGTGCAGAAATTTTCGGGCGTGCCCTACAAACAATACATTCAGGAGCACGTCTTCACGCCGTTGGAGATGACAAACACTGCGTTTGAACCGCGACCGGATATGGACGAGCGGCTGTCCGTTCCCTACACAGTGGACGCAAAGACCGGGAGCCAGGTACCAGCCGTGCGAGTTAGGGCCACTGTCTGGCCGGCGGGCATCGTCTATGGAACGGTGCTTAATCAAGCCAACTGGTTGATCGCGAATCTAAACGGCGGGGCCTTCAAAGAAAAACGGATCATTAAGGAGCAGACCCTGGAACAGATGTTCACGCGCCAACACGACCAGTTCAAGGGAACGATAGAAGGCATCTGGGGAAACGAAACCGCCGGGTTCGGACTGACTTGGTGGACACAGGTGCGCGATGGCGATCGCTATATCGCGCACAGCGGTAGCGTTGGAGGTTATACGGCATTCCTGCTCGGTAATCGGGATCGCAAGCTTGGCTTCGCTATCCTGACCAATGGCAATCGCGCGCATCCCCATCTCTTTAAGTTGGCCGATCGGGCGATAGATCTGGTTAAGAAGCACAGCAAAGATAAGGCAGTCGCACGACAATGAGGATCGTGGTTTAAGTGGAGAACGATCCACGAAATAACACGAAACATCACGAACCAGAATTTTCGCGTTCCTTTGGTGTGATTCGTGGATCAGTTCCGTCGAAAGTTCGCGAAGAGGCAACGTCCAATGATTAATAGGTTTCGACGAACCGGCGCGGCATTCCTGGCGATCACTTTTTCGCTATGCCTGTTTGTTGATTACGCGACAGTTTCGCACACCTCTGCCAGGGCTTTAGTACAACCAGAGAATCAAACCAATATCGCGCCGCATAAGGACTACGCTGCGGCCGTAGAGATACTTGAGCGGTTCATCACGCACGAGATGGCGGACAAGGAACTCCCCGCGCTTTCGATCGCACTCGTCGATGATCAACAAATCGTCTGGGCCAAAGGCTTTGGCTTTGCCGACCCAAAGAGCAAGACGCCTGCAACCGCAGAGACCATTTATCGCGTGGGATCGGTATCAAAGCTCTTCACAGACATCGCGGTCATGCAGTTAGTCGAACAGGGGAAGATCGATCTGGATGCACCAATAACTCGCTATCTGCCGAACTTCCGTCCGCGAAATCCGTTCGGTAAGTCAATCACGCTGAGACAACTCATGTCGCATCGCTCGGGTCTTGTGCGCGAGCCTCCAGTTGGAAACTACTTCGAGACAACAGAGCCGTCACTCGAACGGACCATTGCAAGTCTTAATAGTACTGATCTCGTGTACGCGCCTGAATCCCGCACTAAGTATTCAAACGCTGCGATAGCAACGGTCGGCTACGTGCTGGAGCGAACGCAAAGGGAGCCATTTGCAAAATATCTCAAGCGCTCCGTCCTCGATCCTCTTGGCCTTGAGCGTACGAGCTTCGAGCCAACCCCGCCCATCACTAAGGACCTGGCGAAGGCATTTATGTGGACGATCGATGGACGCGTCTTTGAGGCGCCCACTTTTGAACTTGGCATGAGTCCTGCCGGAAGCATGTACACGACGGTCACTGACATGGGGCGTTTCATGAGCGCTTTGTTCGCCGGAGGCCGGGGAACTAAAGGCCAGATGCTGAAGCCTTCAACCATTGAACAAATGTGGACTCCTCAGTTCGCGCCGCCGGGACAAAAAACGGGTTACGGAATCGGCTTTGGCGTGCGCGAACTTGAGGGCCGTCGCACGGTCGGTCATGGCGGCGCTATATACGGTTTTGCCACTACCTTGAAAGCCATGCCTGACGGCAAGCTCGGCGTGGTGGTGGTTACGACCAAGGATTCCGCGAACGCTGTGACGAACCGAATCGCAGATCTTGCGTTGCAAGCCATGTTCGCCGTGCGTCAGAGCAAATCCCTCCCGCAGCCGGAAAGCACCTCGCCGGTTGATCCCCAGCTTGCACGCCGAATTGCTGGGCGATATGTCAACGGCCCAAACAGCGTCGACTTAATCGAGAGCGCCGGCAAGCTTTCGAAACTCAGTAGCCTTGGCGGAGACCAAGTGCGGTTGCGGACACTTGGCGATGCGCTGGTCGTCGATGACAAGCTCCCTTACGGCGAGAAAATATTGGTCCGTGACAATGCGATTGTCATCGGCAGTGAAACATTCAGGCGCGCCGAGATTCGTAAACCACAGCCGGCGCCAGTTGGTTGGCGTGGGCTAATAGGCGAGTATGGTTGGGATCACGACATCCTCTATATATTCGAGAAGGATGGAAAGCTCTGGGCCTTGATCGAGTGGTTTGAGTTTGACCCACTTGAGCAGGTGTCGGAAAACATCTTTAAGTTTCCGGACCGAGGGCTGTACGACGGCGAGCGACTCATCTTCACTCGGGACAAAAGCGGTCGGGCGACACAGGTCGAAGCGGCAAGCGTTGTGTTCAAGCGCCGCATCGTCGGGCCGGATGAAGGCGCCGGCCAGCTGCGCATCAAACCGGTCAGGCCCGTCAGCGAATTGTTGAAAGAAGCACTCACCGCCCAACCGCCGAAAGAGACCGGAGAGTTTCGCGAATCGGAGTTAGTTGAGCTCAACCGCCTTGATCCGAGCATCAAGTTGGAGATTCGCTACGCGACGACCAACAACTTTCTGAGCAGCGTCTTTTATTCCGAACCGCGAGCCTTTTTGCAGCGTCCCGCGGCCGAAGCGCTCGTCCGTGCTCACCGTCAGCTGAAAGAGAAAGGCTACGGCCTGCTTATCCACGACGCATACCGGCCCTGGTATGTGAC
>JBGTCM010000397.1:0-5519 GCA_041748795.1 Pyrinomonadaceae bacterium | reverse complement strand
ACGGGCACGCAGCACCACTGAGTCGTCGGTCTTAGCTTGTCGCAGCGCGTCTGACTCTTTACTACACCTTCTGCTGTCATACCCCAAGTTCCTTTTATTTGATGACGCAGGCCGCCTGCGTTGAGGGCTGAAGGAGTTGCGATTGGTTTTCGTTTAGGGGATGGCGACGCAACTCTTTCAGAGTTGCGCTGTCATGAAAAATCGAATCTATGTTCCCAGGGTTGCAGCAACCCTGGGCTGCAATTCGCGAACGCTTTCAGCGTTTGCTGGCTTTAGCATCAACAACCCTAAGAACATTTACCGCACTCGAACACAAGAAGAGAGTTTCGGGTTTCGAGTTTCAAGTTTCGAGTTCGAAGAACTTTGACGCAGTGCTGCAAGGCGACCCCGGGGGCCGACATGGCTTGTCAAAAAGGTTGGAAGAACGCTCGGGCTTAGAAGTACGCGATGAAGCGTCCGCAAGTGATGACGCCCGTCCAAAGTAAGAGCGAGACGACGGCTGAGATTTTGGCGGCCGCCGGTGTTGCGGCCTCGCGGTCCCACACCTTCACCGTCTTGAATGGCCAACGGTGAAATATGTAAGCGTTCAGACCGGCGGCGGCCAGAAGCACCAGCTTCAACCTAAAGGCGGGGTTAGTCGACAACGACGTAGCGTTGCTTATAAACAACAGCAGCCCGGAAGGCAGAACCACAAGAAGGCTGGCACGAGACGAGGTTAGTAGATGCCGCGCAGTAACACTGACCGGTAAGCGACGGGAAGCGCCAAGCAACCTGAGATCAAACATCGCTGCCGAGCCAACGAGTATGACGAAGCCGATGATGTGTACGGTTTCCACGACTGGATAGGCCCAGACAGACTCACGCACCGTCGTCGCAAGGCCTGTGTTTTCCAGCCACTGAAACCATCCCTGGAGTAACGTGTTGCCCGATGCCGTTTGCATTATCGCAACTCTGTTGTCTTGCCATTGATGGTGATGCGCTCGGCCCGCATCTCACCCGCTTTTTGCTTGTGCGGATAGCCGACCACCGTGGCGGTCGTGCCTACCTTAAGCATGTCTTTCGAAAGTCCTCGGTTGCTCATACGCGACGGCGGCGCCAGCACAACGAACCAAACGTTTTTTCCATCGTCCACCTGCAGCCGTATCGTTCCATGCGGATGTGAGTAGCTGGACTCGCTAATAACGCCGGTGAAGTTTAACGTCTTGTTCGCGTCGTAGTGGCTCCAGCCATGATGCGCGTAACCAGAGCTGACTGTTAGAAACAGCGCCACAAACGTCAACACCAACCCCACCGCTAGCAAACGCCAAATTGCACCTCGTTTAGTTCTCATTGCTGCTTTAGTTCTGTTCATTTGTATTACTCCTCAAATCGAAACTATCGCGGAGCACCCACCTCGTACCGCCTTGGTGGTATTGCACTTTTACATTCCGGTGTCATCAGCGGACGGTCCATAAATCGAAGGGACCTTCCCGCCCATGGGTCGAAGATACGCACTCAACTGCCCACGATGATGGATCGCGTCGAACATGAAGTCCCAAAGAAGTTCCACCGTTGGTTTTTCCATTACGACCGTTCCTTGATAAAGAAACTGTGCGTTTCGCTCCTGCGAAGCATCATCAAGCGCGGCAACCTTGTCGATTATCTCAGTTGACCACTTTTCAAACATTCCGATCATGTCATCCCGACTCGGTGGCTTGATGACTTCCCATTCAGACTTCCCGGTTTCGACGGCATCAATCAATGCCTTCAGTTCATATGTCATGGTCCAAACTAGTTGCTCGGCCGAAGGTGAACGGTCATGTGGTTTGTAGCGAAGGGCCTTGGGGTCTTCGGGTAACGCCCTCAACACCTTTAGAAAGATGGGAAACTCTGCCTTCGCACGTTTTAGATAGAAATCTCGAAGCGTCATCTTTGGTTCCTCCTGAGTTCAGCTAACTAATCAATAAATGATAGCCGCCACCATGTTGCCTAGTCTGCTCCAAACATTGAAACGGTTTCAAGTGGTGCACACCAGTTCGTGAAGTGCTTAACCCCTGCTGAACGCTGAAAGCGTTGGCGAGTTCCAGCCCAGGTTTTGCTTTTTGCCTGCCTAATCCCACACGTAAACGCTCATCGTATTCAATTCCATAGGCCTTCAAGAAGGCACGGCATTCTTGTGTGCGGGCAGTTCCTCACTGTAGGATCGATGCTTGTTCACAGACGTTCGTGGCCACTTCATGGTTATTCGTAAGAGCGGAGTTTTGATGACGATGCGTAAATGTAAATTGGCAATACTCGCGATTGCAGTCGTTCTACAGGTGCACCTGGGCGCCAGTTATCTTTCTGGGCAAAATTCGCCAAACCCTCAAGTCGAAGCTATCACCCGCCAGGAAACACTTCGCGGCTCGGTAACACCGGAACGCGAATGGTGGGACGTAATGCATTACCACTTGCAGGTGGAGTTCTTGCCGGAAACCAAAAGATTGAAAGGGTCGAACACTATAACTTTCAAGACGCTCAAACCGGGGAACAAAATGCAAATTGATTTGCAGCCACCTCTGGCAATTACAAAGATCACCCACGGCGGCTCGCAACTCAAAACCCAACGAGAACTCAATTTTGAACGAGAAGGAAATGTCTACTGGGTAATGTTTGAAAAGGACATTCCAAAAGGCGTCGAGGACAAGATCGAAATATTTTACGAAGGCGTTCCGGTTGTAAGCAGGAATCCGCCCTGGGTTGGCGGGGTAACCTGGGGAAGAGATGACCTTGGAGAGCATTTTATCGTTACCACTTGTCAGGGCATCGGTGCGAGCATCTGGTGGCCCAACAAAGATCATGGCTCTGATGAACCGGGGCGCGGGATGCAAATCAGCGTAACGGTGCCGGAGACGCTGGTTGCCGTTTCTAACGGGAGACTAAAAAAGAGTACCCATGATGTTGCCGGTAAGAAGAAAACCTTCCATTGGGAAGTCGTGAACCCGATCAATAACTACGGAGTTAACGTCAATATCGCCAATTACATAAATCTGACTGAAAAGTACCAGGGGAAAGGTGGAGTGCTGGATATTGAGTATTGGGTTTTGCCTCATCAGAAAGAAGCAGCACTCAGGCATTTTAAGGAAGTACCGCGCACCCTCGAAGCGTTTGAACACTGGTTTGGGAAATATCCTTTTTATGAGGACAGTTACAAGCTGGTCGCGGTTCAATATCCGGGCATGGAGCACCAGAGCTCAGTTACCTACGGCAATTGGTTCAGGAATGGCTATTGGGACCGCGACCCTTGTAACTGCGGGGTCGGTTTCAAATTCGACTTCATCATTGTTCACGAATCAGCGCATGAGTGGTTCGCCAACAACATTTCAATGAAAGACGCCGCGGACATGTGGATCCATGAGGGCTTTGCCAACTACGCCGAAAACCTTTTTGTCGAATACCACTTCGGGAAAAAGGATGCGGAGGATTACGTCGTCGGTACTCGCCGCAGCATCGGAAACAACCGTCCAATCATAGGGACTTATGGCACCAATCGAACGGGGTCAGGAGACATGTATCCCAAGGGCGGGAACATGCTGCACACGATTCGCCACGTCATCAATGATGACGTGAAGTGGCTCTCCATCCTGCGCGGGCTCAACGCTGATTTTTGGCATCAGACGGTTACAACGGAACAGATTGAGTCGTATATCAGCAACAAGGCAGGTACCGATCTCAGCAAGGTATTTGACCAATACCTGCGGACGACAAAGATTCCCGTGTTGAAATACAACGTGAATGGGAAGAGCGTTTCGTTTTACTACGAAGGAGTAGTTAAGGGATTCGCAATGCCGATTCGCGTGAGTCTCAATGGCAAGGAAATTCAGATAGCACCGAGCGAAGTAAAACAGACTTTTGAGTTCTCTGAAGAAATCAAAACGTTTGAGGTGAATCGCAACTTCTACATTGAGACAGCGAAGAGTGATCTGTAGTTTCTGCCGTCGAAGCGAAGCGCTCAACACGTAAATTGCATTCGTAATACTTATGTCAAACCCCAGCGGACCAATCTTAAACCCGCGGAGCGGGTGACAGCGTAGAGCCTGGGGTGGAGCGCAGCGAAACCCCAGGACCAGCCATGCAAAAACATTTGTAAGCCCGCGGAGCGGGCGACAGAGGTTGGGGTGGAGACTTGCTCACGATACCACATTGTTTTTTCTACGAAGAATCGACGGCCACACATCACATCAGAGATCGAACCACAGCTTTATGATTACATTGGCGGCATCATCCGGGGACTTCGAGGCATCTGTTTAGAGCTCAACGGCACGGAAGATCATGTCCACCTGTTAGCGAAGCTTCGACCAGACTGCGCTTTGTCGGACATTCTGCGTGAGCTCAAAGCGAATGCGACAGGATGGATGCACGAGGTCTTTCCTGAACTCAAAGACTTCTCATGGCAACGAGGGTATGGCGCGTTCACGGTTAGTCATTCACACGTAGAGCAAGTGAGTCTGTACATTCGGCGACAGAAAGAGCATCACACGAAGATCTCTTTTCGAGACGAATTCATACAATTCCTGAAGGCTAATGGAATTGAATACGACGAACGGTATGTTTGACGATGGCTGTCGCCCGCTCCGCAGGCTTTGCATTGTTCTTGCGCGGTGGTTCCCTGGGGTTCCGCTGCGCTCCACCCCAGGCTCTACGCTGTCGTCCGCGCCGCGGACTGAGTACCCAATCCAGCAGATTGGTTGCGGAAACCAAATCGGGGATGCGGCGGCGGCCCCTAGGAGCCGCTCTTCGCTGTTCCGCGCTCCGCCATCTTGATCACCACGCGGCCCTGAACCGTCCCATTCCTGAGCCGGTCAAACACCGAATTGATCTCCTCAAGCGGCTGGGTTTCAATAATCGCCTTCACCTTTCCGTCGGCGGCAAACTGCAAAGCTTCCTGCATGTCTTTACGGGTGCCCACAATCGATCCGCGAATCGTGAGCCGCTTCAACACGACGTCGAAGATTGAGACGGGAAAATCGCCGGGCGGTAGTCCGTTCAAGACGCAAGTGCCGCCGCGTCGCAGCATGTTCACGCCCTGTTGGAAAGCGATGGGCGAGACGGCGGTAATCAAAACGCCGTGAGCGCCACCGGTTGCCGCTTGAATCCTGGCGACTGGATCTTCCGTCCTGGCGTTCACTGTTAATTCCGCGCCGAGTTCACGCGCAAGCGTTAATTTTTCGTCAGCCACGTCTACCGCCGCGACCTTGAGACCCATTGCTTTTGCATACTGCACCGCCAGATGGCCCAGGCCGCCAACGCCCGAAATGACAATCCAGTCTCCCGGCTTCGTGTCAGTCTCCTTGATTCCCTTGTAGGTAGTGACACCCGCGCAAAGCAGCGGCGCCGCCTCGACGAAATCCAAACCTTCAGGCAGACGCGCGACGTAGGCGGCCGGCGCGAGCACGTAAGGCGCGAAGCCACCGTCGACCGAGTAGCCGGTGTTCTGCTGCGACTCGCACAACGTTTCCCAGCCCGTCAGGCAAAATTCACATTCGCCGCAGGCGCTGTGC